>JAIVTC010000121.1:0-13201 GCA_048629055.1 Candidatus Bathyarchaeota archaeon | reverse complement strand
ATTTTCTTCCCCAAGGCGGCTCCCTGATCGATTCGGCCGGGGTGCGCAGTTTTCGCCTCATGATCACCGAGCGCCGACAGCTTGAAAAGGGATTCCGTGAATTTCACGACTACCTTGGCGGCTGCCGCTTCAGTGACTGCAGCCATACGCACGAACCGGGCTGCGCTCTCATAGAAGCCGTCGAAAAAGGAGCAATCAGCAGCTGGAGGCTGCAGCATTTTCTGCAAATGGCGAAAAACCTGGGAAAGGGAGCAAGAAAATGAACCACGAAAAGCACTAAAAACACGAAAATAACACCTGACAATTTCGTGTTCGTTCGTGCCTTTCGTGGTTGAAAAATCTGTTGGAAAATCAGCGGCTGCCGCGTTCTATGATGATACCGACACCGTCGGCGCCGCGCACAGCGCCCTTTTTGTTCAGCGTCAAACGCACCCAGGGAACCTCGAACTCCTGGCGAATGATGCGCACGCACTCTTCTGCGAGCGTTTCGACCAGCTGGAATTCACTCTCGCTGACAAACTGAATCAGGCGCTTGGCGACAGCCTTGTAGTTGAGCGTGTCATCGATATGGTCAGTCGCGGCGGCTCTGGCAACATCGGCCGCCATCTCGATATCGAGCACCACAATCTGGCGAATCTGGCGCTCCCACTCGTAGATACCGATAATTGTATCGATTCGCAGGTCTCTCAGGAATACAATATCCATCATAGAATTAACGACTAAAGTTAGTATTGAATTTTAGAGCCTCTTGCAAAACTCGTAAATAGTGAGTTTTGTCATCTCGAACGAATGTGAGAGATCTTATTTGTCAAAAAATCAAGATTTCTCCTTTCAGTCGAAATGACAACTATTGGAGTTTTACAACTACCTCTTTATTTTGCCGGTTTGAACAGGGATACTACGCAATCCTGCCGGCAACGCAAACTGGATAACACGCATGGTATTTGGATTTGGCAACAAAAAACAGCCCGCAGATGCTAAACAGGCATCGAAACAAGATACCCGGGAGCAACCCAAACAGGGGCTTCTCTCCAGCCTCAGGGATAAACTGGGGCGTACGCGCAGTTCCATCGCCGGCGGTCTTGCCGCCCTCCTCAGAGGGCGCGGAAAAATTGATGATGAACTGCTGGAGGAGCTGGAAACCCTGCTGATTAGCGCCGATGTCGGCATCGACGCCAGCATGCGCATCATCAATGACATCAGCACGCAAGTCAAACGCAAAACCCTCTCTGATCCCGAAGCGCTGCAGGGAGTATTAAAAGCCGAACTGCTGCAGATTCTGCAAAAAGCCAAATCGGAAGAGAGACAGCCTGCTTCCGGAAAACCCCGCGTCATCCTTATGGTGGGGATCAATGGCGCCGGAAAAACCACCACCATCGGCAAGCTCACCAGGCGCTTCCAAAATGATGGCCAACGCGTCATGCTGGCCGCCGGCGACACCTTTCGCGCAGCCGCTGTCGAGCAACTGCAAGCCTGGGGAGAGCGCAACGATGTTACCGTGATTGCACAACACACCGGCGCCGACAGCGCTTCTGTCATCTATGATGCCCTTGAAGCCGCCACGGCAAGGGGAGTCGATGTGCTGATTGCGGATACTGCCGGCCGGCTGCATACAAAATCCAATCTCATGGATGAGCTGCTAAAAATCGTCCGTGTCATGAAAAAGATTGATGCCGATGCCCCGCATGAAGTGATGCTGGTCGTCGATGGCGGAACCGGTCAGAATGCGCTCCAGCAGGCGATCCATTTTAACCGGGCCGTGAGCCTCAGCGGCATAACCATTACCAAACTCGACGGCACAGCCAAAGGAGGAATTCTGTTCGCGATTGCAGACAAGCTGCAGATTCCAATACGTTATATCGGCGTTGGCGAGGGGATTGATGATCTGCGCCCATTCGATGCTGTGCAGTTTGTCGATGCGCTGTTTGAACCATGATCCACTTTGAAAACGTCAGCAAACGCTTTCCAGGCGGCCACTATGGGGTCAGCAATATCACTCTGAACATCGAGAGCGGCGCATTGGCCTTTGTTACCGGCCACTCCGGCGCCGGGAAAAGCACCCTGCTGCGACTGATAGCCCTGCTGGAACGCCCGACGCGCGGGCAGTTGCTCATTGATGGCCGCAATATCGGCCGCCTGCCTGAAAAGGAGATCCCTGCGCACCGCCGCAAAATCGGGCTGATCTTCCAGGATCACCGCTTGCTGAATGACCGCAGCGTATTTGAGAATGTCGCCCTGCCCCTGCATGTGAGAGGCTTTCCTGTGCGTGAAGTCGGCAAGCGGGTGCGTGCTTCGCTGGACAAGGTGGGTTTGCTGAAAAAAGAGAAGGTTTTGCCGATCACACTCTCCGGCGGTGAGCAACAGCGTGTCGGCATTGCCCGCGCCATTGTCTCAAGACCCCCAATACTGCTGGCAGACGAGCCAACCGGCAACCTCGATCCTGAACTCTCACACGAAATCATGGAACTTTTTCTTGCCTTCAACCAGATTGGCATCACCATCCTGATCGCCTCCCATGACCTTGACCTGATTCGCAAACTTGACCGCCCCGTCATCAATCTGCATCAGGGAGAGATGACATGAGAGTAACGCTCTCCGCCCGCATCTCGACCTGGCTTGACCAGCACCGGCGATCCGCCTACAGCAGCTACATGGAGATGCGCCGCCGCCCGCTGGCGGCCATGATGACACTGCTGGTGATCGGCATCACCCTGGCCCTGCCCGCCAGCCTGCTTTCGCTCTTGAAGATCAGCCAAACCATAACCGGAGATCATCAGCAGACCGCCTCTATCTCGCTGTTTCTGAAAAAAGGGATCGTGGATGAGAAAGCGCTCCGGGTTGCGGCAGATCTCGAACAACGGCCCCTGATTGATCATGTTGAATTACTCACCAGTGCGGATGCCATGGAGGAGTTTCGCGGCCACAGCGGCTTTGGCGATGCACTGGATGCACTGGATGAAAACCCTCTGCCCAATGTGCTGCTGATCCATCTGCTCCCGGATAACAACAGCATTGATATCAGGAAGCTGGCGGCCGAGCTAAAAAAGGAGTCCGTCACCGATTCAATCGAATACGACCAGGGCTGGATAGAACGCCTGCAGGCGATTACCCGGGCAATCAGAAGAGCGGTAGAGGCGATCGGCTTTGGTCTTGGTCTGGCTGTGATGCTGATTATCGGCAATACCATTCGCCTTGAAATCATGCATCGCAAAAAGGAGATCGAAGTGACGCGCCTGGTTGGCGGCTCTGATGACTTCATTCGCCGCCCCTTCCTCTATATTGGTCTCATCTATGGCTTCTTTGGCGCCCTGATTGCCTGGGTACTGGTCTCCATCCTGCTGATGCTGGTCAGTGCTCCACTGGGACGACTCGCCGAACTCTACGACACAGCAATCTCACTCTCCGCATTCAGCCTGCATGCTCTGCTGCTGTTGATACCGATCGGCGTCAGCTTCGGCCTGGCCGGAGCCTGGCTGGCAGTCAGCCGGCATCTCGCGGCGATCAATCCGGAATAGGGAGGTTTTAAGTTTTAGGTTTTAGGTTTTAGGTTTTAGGTTCCCGCTACTCAGCACTCACTACTCGCTACTATCTTTAAAACATGGAACTTTTGCGCCGATTAGCACTCTCACTCAATGAGTGCTAAACTATTACACAGGAAATAACTAAGGATTTATTATTATGAGTGAGAGCATGTCTTTGACATTATCTTCAGGCAGTATTGAGAGTTATATCAGCAGCGCTTTCAAGATACCGCTGCTGACAGCCAAACAGGAGCGTGAGTACGCTCTGCAACTGCGGGATCATGATGATCTTAACGCCGCCAAATCACTGGTGCTGCCGCATCTGCGCTTCGTTGTGCGTATTGCCCGTGGTTACTCCGGTTATGGCCTGCAGCAACAGGATCTGATCCAGGAAGGCACCGTCGGACTGATGAAGGCTGTGCGTCGTTTTGACCCGGATAAAGGCGTGCGCCTGGTCTCTTACGCCGTTCACTGGATTCGCGCCGAGATCCATGAGTTCATCCTGCGCAACTGGCGCATTGTCAAAGTGGCAACAACCAAGGCGCAGCGCAAATTGTTCTTCAATCTGCGCAGCAAGAAAAAGCACCTCGGCTGGTTTTCACAGCAGGAGGTCAACGAGGTTGCTGAAGATCTCGGCGTCAAGCCAGAGACTGTGCTGGAAATGGAGTCACGTCTCTATGGCAGTGACCTCTCCTGGGACCTCCCTCCCGGAGGGGATAACGAGGAGTGCAGCGTCTCACCATGCAATTGGTTGCCGGATGAAAGCTCCGAACCTGCAAAATTGGTCGAGCAGCAGGATGCAATTTCATCGCAACAGCAGCAACTGTTCGCGGCAATGGAGCAACTTGACGAGCGCAGCAGGGCTATCCTGCAGGCTCGCTGGCTGAGTGACTCCAAAACAACCCTGCAAGATTTGGCCAAAGAGTATGGGGTCTCTGCGGAGCGCATTCGACAGGTCGAGAAGAGCGCGATGAACAAAATCAGGACGCAGCTGAGTTCTTGAATTCCCCCTCTCCCCAACCCTCTCCCTCAGGGAGAGGGGAGTTGTTTCCGGACAAATTCTCATGGGTACAACCGGTATGCCTCCCAGCCTTTTTCCCGACGCTCAAAACAGACCCTGTCATGCAGCCGGCTGACTCTCCCCTGCCAGAATTCAAATGTTTCAGGCTTGAGCCGATAGCCGCCCCAGAATGACGGCAACGGCACATCGCCGCTGAATTTCTGCTCATAGTCACGCACCCTCTGCTCGAGCACGGTGCGTTCAGGCAGCACGTCACTCTGGCGTGACGCCCAGGCGCCGATACGACTGCCGCGATGGCGCGAATTGAAGTACTCCCCCGACTCTTCACCGGAGACCCTGCTGACGCTTCCCTCGATGCGCACCTGGCGCTGCAGTGCAGACCAGTGAAACAGTAAAGCCGCATACGGATTGCTCTCTAACTCTGCCGCCTTGCGGCTGCCATAGTTGGTGAAGAAGACAAAACCATCCTCATCATAATCTTTCATCAACACCATGCGGGCCGACGGTCTTCCCTCGCCAGTTGCAGTCGCCAGCGTCATCGCTTCCGGCATCAGCAGGCCGCTGTTTTCCGCATCTGCAAACCAGTCGCCAAAGAGTTGCAGTGGATCGCGCTGCTCGGCATCTTCGGGCATGCCGGCGACAACCCCGCGACCCAATGTCAGGAGCCTGCGGATCATGGATTTTTGTTTCATGGAGTAATCCGGGTTTTTCTCGTCAATGTGCGCGTATGTTACCTGTTTACAGGCGGAAAGCTTGATCTATTCAACATCAATTTGACCAGAGTCATTGACATCCCGGGCAAAATACCGCATTATTATCAATAGGAATCATTCCTATCTTGTATTTAGCTAATATGGACGCAAAATCATCCACTGCCGCCAAACTCCATCCTGCATCACTGAATCAGATCGCAGTCGGCGGACATGTGCGTATCACTAAGTTTCTGGGTGACCGTAAAACCTCCCGGCGACTGCTCAGCCTTGGGCTGCGCGTCGGTTCGGAGTTGGAAATCCTGCATCATCGCGGTCGCGGAGTGGTTGTAGCCAATAGTGGCAATCGCGTTGCTCTGGGCGCCGATATCGCCGACAAACTGCTCATTTTATCTCTTGATACCCCGGAGTAAATGATGGGTTGCTGCGAAAAGGGAGAGATCAACACCGGGCTCTCATCCGATATAACCATCGCCCTTGCCGGCAATCCCAATTGCGGAAAATCCGCGCTCTTCAATACCCTCACCGGAATCCGCCAAAAAACGGGGAACTGGCCCGGCGTCACCGTTGAGCGCAAGGAGGGACGCTTTTCGTTTGACGACAACAGCATCACTGCGATCGACCTGCCCGGCATCTATTCACTGGATGCCAGCTCACTGGATGAAGAGGTCACCCGCGACTACCTGCTCAGCCATGACGCCGATCTGGTCATCAACGTCGTCGATGCCGGCAACCTCGAGCGTAATCTCTATTTGACAGTACAGCTGCTGGAGATGGGTGTTCCAATCGTAGTGGCGCTGAACATGATGGATGTTGCGCGCAAACGGGGCATCTCCATCGATACGCACAAACTCTCTGTCGAGCTTGGCTGTCCGGTCATTCCCATCGTCGCAATCAGCGGTGAAGGCATCCAATCCCTGCTGTCAAACATGGCTGCGGTCACCAATGGCAGCGCTACCGGTGGTTACCGCCTGGCGCATGAGGAGTGCGTCGAACAGGCGATCAGCGATCTGCTGCCGCTGATACAGGACAACGAACAGCGCAACAAACACTGGCTGGCGCTCAAATTGCTGGAAGATGATTCCGACAGTGACGACACTATAGACAGCGCTTTAAAGGAACGCCTGGATCACTGGCGACGCCACATCGAAAAACGCGCCGGAGACGATGCCGACATCTACATAGCCGATACCCGCTACAGCCACGCCCACTCACTGGCGCAGAGCGTCATCAGGGAGAAGGGACGTATTGGACGCACGCTGACGGACAAGATAGACCGCGCGGTGCTGAGCCGCATCTTCGGCATTCCGATATTTCTTGCGGTCATGTACCTGATGTTCATGTTCACCATCAGCATTGGCGGCGCCTTCATCGACTTTTTCGATGGCATCGCCGGCGCCATTTTCGTCGATGGCTTCCGCGAAATCCTCGCCAGCGCCAGCGCCCCTGAATGGTTAAAAGTCGTACTCGCTGACGGCATTGGCGGCGGCATCCAGATCGTCGCCACCTTTATTCCGATTATCACCGCGCTCTATCTGTTTCTCTCCATCATCGAGGACAGCGGCTACATGGCGCGCGCCGCCTTTGTCATGGATCGATTCATGCGCTCTATCGGCCTTCCCGGCAAAGCTTTTGTGCCCCTCATCGTCGGCTTTGGCTGCAATGTTCCCGCAGTCATGGCGACCCGCACTTTAGAGAGCGAACGTGAGCGCAAACTGACAATATTGATGAATCCCTTTATGTCCTGCGGCGCACGCCTGCCGGTCTATGCCCTGTTTGCCGCCGCCTTTTTCCCCTCCAACGGCCAGAACATCGTGTTTGCGCTCTATCTGATCGGCATCATTGTCGCCATCCTGACCGGCATGATCATGAAACAGACCCTGCTGTCAGGAACCAGCACCGGCTTCATGATGGAACTGCCGCCCTATCACCTGCCGACCGCCAAAGGCATCCTGTTGCGCACCTGGGATCGTGTGCGTCTCTTCATGCGGGAGGCGGGCAAAATCATTGTCGTCATGGTGCTGGCGCTGAACCTGCTCAATTCCGTCGGTACGGACGGCTCCTTCGGCAACGAGGATAGCGAGACATCGATACTCAGCAGTCTCAGCAAATCCGCCGTGCCGCTGTTTGAGCCAATGGGCATTCATGAAGATAACTGGCCTGCTATTCTCGGTATCATCTCCGGCGTGCTGGCAAAAGAGGTGGTTGTCGGCACCCTCGATACACTCTACTCCAACCTGGCAATGAGTGACGCAGGAGAAACCCGGGAGGAGGCCTTTGATTTTCGCGCCGCTATCTACGCTGCCTTCGCCTCGATTCCGGAAAATCTGGGGGGCGTCAGCGAGATGCTCGGCGATCCGCTGGGGATGGATGTCGGCGATGTCGAAGATGCCGCCTCTGCAGCCAAATCACAGCAGGTCAATGAAGGCACATTCGGCGCCATGGCTTTGCGTTTCGATGGCAGGATAGGAGCCTTCGCCTACCTGCTGTTCATCCTGCTCTACTTTCCCTGTGTCGCCACCATTGGCGCCATTAAACGTGAAGCCGGGGGAGCCTGGGCCGGGTTCGTTGCTCTGTGGACAACATCTATCGCCTATATCGCCTCCACAAATTTTTACCAGATCGCCACTTTTTCCCAGCACTCCCTCTTCTCATCTGTGTGGATCAGCGGATCACTGTTGACACTGGCGGCATGCATCATCGGGCTGCGGGTGTGGGCGAACAAAGATATCAATAAGATCAAGCAGACCGCACAGGCACAGGCATGATTCTACTGGAAATCAAAAACTATCTGCAGCAGCGCAAACAGGCCTCGTTGACAGACATCGCACTCCATTTTGACGCGGATCCCGCAGCTGTCGAAGGCATGCTGGAGCAGTGGATACGCAAGGGAAAAGTACACAAATCATCCCTGACGGCATCATGCGGCAGCAGTTGCAATCAATGCGGCAGCGCAGAGACTGCCCTGTATGTGTGGGGTGAACGCCGGGCAGCCCAACCCGTGGAGTGGCTGCCGCGCAACTGCAAGGGGTAGTTGAAACTCTTTTCGCGCATTTCGCGGTCAGCCGGAAAATGCTCCTGCGTTACCGGCACTTCTGACCTCCATGGATGGAGGAAATGCAATAAGATTGTAGGAACAATCATTGCCGCCATCCATGGCGGTCGTCTGACCGCGATCAGTTCTTCCTTAATCATCCCCCCACACCAGTTCGCCTGATTGATCAAGATCGTATCCTGTCAACGACTCTGCCAGTGTCATGCAGGATTTCGATTTAAGGCGTGACAGCAGATCCTGGAACAGCCGGCGAAACCAGATGCTGCGGGGCAGGGCCAGATCAAAAGACTCCCACCCCGCAGGGAGAAACTTTAGCCCGAATTCCCTGGCGGCTGCGCGTGCGCCGGGTGCCGCATCAGCGATATTCATGGCGATGGCTGCAGCCGCATCCCGTTCAGATAATGCGGTGAACTCTGAGTTGAGTTGATCGGCGTTCAGGTTGTGAAGGCTGAGCATCTCCATGAGGAAGCGTTGTGCGCCTGCGCCATTCTGGCGAAGCGCCCAGCGAAAGCTGCGATCAAACAGTTGCGGTGCATCCGTGATTTCATCGTATGTCTGTGCATTGAGCATGATTCCCTGCTCTCTGCGGAATAGTCGTATAAGAACCCACTGTCGGTGTTGCGCATATTGCTGCAGCAATGCGGGATGGCGTAGATGACTCTCCCTGTCGGGGCCCCAGTGAATGCCGCAGGCATCGACGCGGCCGGCCTGCAGCAGGTCGAGCCCGGGCCTGGTGCCGGTCGGTGTGTAGCAGATCAGTGCATGGGAGCCGCTGTCCCTGGCAAACTGCATGATAATGCGATACAGCAGCGGGTCGTCGCTGCCGGCGATCACCAGGCGGTCAGTCAGCAGTCCGCCATGGGACGAGTCGAGTACCCAGCGATCAACCAGTTCGCGCGGAAACATCCATTTGCCTGTGACTTTGGTCGCTGGAATTTGTCCATCATTGACCAGTGTGTAGATCTTTTTTTCATTCAGGTGCAGGTAGGCTGCAACCTGTTTCACACTCATGAAGTTTTCCAGTGGAGAGAGCATGCTTGTTGACATTATCCAGCCCCGCCAACGGCCTTTGGTACGGCGTCAAAGATGACGTTTTCAGCGCCATTATAGATTAGAAAGTGCCGTCCTTTGGCGCGTGCGATCAGTGTTACGCCAACCTTGCTTGCAAGATCCAGACCCATGCGGGTGGCGCCGGAGCGGGACAGCAGCAGTGGTATGCCCATCTGCGCCACTTTAATGACCATTTCCGATGTGAGTCTGCCGGTCGTATAGAAAAATTTGTCGTGGCCTGACGTTCGATTCAGCCACATGTGACCGGCGATGGCGTCCACCGCATTGTGCCTGCCCACATCCTCGACAAAAAGTTGAATATGATCGTCCTGACAAAGTGCGCAGCCATGCACCGCACCGGCGCGCTTATAGACAGCATTGTGGTCAGAAAGGCTCTTCAACATGGCGTAGATGCGTGATTGACGAACTGTGATCGCAGGCAGCCTGATTTTCTCCAGGTCGTCCATGAGGCTGCCGAAAACAGTACCCTGGCCACATCCGGTCGTGACGGTCTTGCGGCCAAGTTTCTCCTCCAGCCCTTCTACACCGTCAAAAGTGGTGACCACGGCAGCATCCGTCTCCCAGTCGATTTGCACAGCTTTGATGGATTCAATCTCGGAAATCAGGCGCTGGTTGCGCAGCCATCCCAAAATCAGCAGCTCCGGGTGGGTGCCCAGAGACATCAGGGTGACGACTTCACGCTTATCCACATAGATGGTCAATGCGCGTTCGGCGGCGACATGTCCGTCTCTCACTGTCCCGAACTCATCGACTGCAGTGACGGCAGAAGTGGCCTGCAGCCCTGCATTGGTCATTTCCGGCTGATAGAGAGGAGGGATGCTGTTCATGAAGGATTTCCTGTTGCCATTCTGCAGTAAGATTTGTTAAAACCTTATTAGCTCACTTAACACGATGCTGAATAGTTACGATTTGCTAAAACTAAAACCTAACTTAACTCACAAGCAATTTTTATACCGCAGAGGATTATTCGCTATTTAATGGTTATCCATAGGGTAATAGTGGAACGATTGGGGTGTTTTGTCCCTTGTGGATGTGGTCGGCGGGACATTTTGTCGCAATATTCTCTATTGCTTTATGAAATTTCATCCTTTGCGTGGATGTTCTTGTGCTTTTGCGGCGTCATGTACTCAGAGCGTATGCTTGATAGGGTTTCATCAAGTGATTGGTACATAAATTGCGTATTTAAACAGACTATTCAACAGACCACCTGATCAGATAAGGGATGAGGCAGAAATTAAAGTACCAGGATGTGCAGAATTTTTGTTTGTGTTTTTTGCCGCCACGTCGAGCGCATAGTGAACTATGTAACCAAAGTGGCGGTGAAAAGCACGGACAAAAAGGCAAGCAAGATTGGTGTTTTAATAAATGCCTCATCCCTAAAGACGAGAGCAAATGAACATGACCACTTCGCTCAATTCAAAATCCCCCCCGCCTGATCACTTTGAACTCAGCGTCATCATGGAGGCGAGGCGCAGCCAAAGCGCCTGGATCGATGAGGAGTGGAGTGCGGTGGGGGTGACCGCTGGCGTGCAATTTGATGCGCATGAGGATAAGGTGCAGGAGATCTTCCATGAAAAGGATGTCAGACGCTTGCTCTATCCCGGTTTCCGTATCATGCTGCATATCGATGAGTGTGAGAGCTATTACCATAACCTGATGGCGCCTCATCCGAGTTGTTATGTGGTTGCCGATATCGATGAGAAAAATCAGCCGGTTCCATTCCTGGTGACACTGAGTTTTGACGAGGCGCATGCCTACCTGGAGGGTGATCAGGAGGTGTATGCAGTGGATATTCCACCCGAACTCTATCGCTGGAGCGAGGCTTTTGTGCTCACTCACTATGTGCCGCAGAAGAAGCGAAAGCGCAAGCTGGACAACTGGAAAAAACAGTCCGGGAGCCGCCATGAAGCAGGCTGATCCAGTTGAAGAGGTTGGGGCTGAAGAGGCAACGTATGAAGCAGAGAGTCGTCTCTCCAGGTGGTCGCGGCGAAAACAGGCGTCGAGAACGGTGCAGAATGAGCAGGACAACTCTGTGGCTGCGGCCAGTATGGAGGCTGAAACTGAAGATCAGGCGTCGCAGCCTCTCACCGATGAAGAGATGCCACCGCTCGAATCGTTAACCGAAGAGTCCGATTACACAGGTTTTTTATCTCCGAAAGTTAGCGACGAACTACGCAAACTGGCGCTGAGAAAACTGTTTCACGGCTCGCAATTCAATATCTGTGATGGTCTTGATGACTATGATGAAGATTTCACCAAGTTTGCCAAACTGGGTGATGTCATTACCGCAGAGATGCGTCATCGCGCTGAACTGGAGGCGTTGAAAAAACTGCAGCAGCAGGCTGTAGCTGAAGCAGAAGCGCCGGTTGTTGAACAGATGCCTGCCGGTGATGCGCAAGAGAGTGTGGATGCCTCCATCAGGGAATCCAGCCCCTTTGAGGAGACGGCATCCGTGGAAGATGAAAGCGAAATCAAAACAGAAACATGAGCGAGAGTGAATTGAATACCATATCGATGCAAAACCGACGCGCCAGACAGGCGGCGCAGATCGCACTTGAAAAACTGAAAGTCCAGCCTACCAGCCTGCTGGAGTACCAATCCAGCGGCCGTGTCGCTGTGATTGGCGGTGAACAGGCGATTGAACTGGCTCCGCGCTTGAGCGGGGTGCTGCAGCCCCAGGTGATATTGACCGGTGGTGTAGAGGAGCCCGGCGTGCCTTTGATCTCCGTGGGTGGAAGAAGCCTCGAAATAGAGGGGTATCTGGGGAATTTTACGATATTTCTGGGCGAAACAGGCAAGCCCAACAGGGAGAGCGTCAAGGTTGATCTGATCTGGGATCTCAGCACTGAACCGTTGCTGGAGATGCCGATGAAACCACCGGGTTACATCTGCAGTGACGGCTCCGAAGATAATGTAAAGACGGCTGTTGAAACGCTCTCCAGCCTTGTTGGAACTTTCCAGAAACCCAAATATTTTAATTATGATGCATCGATTTGCGCGCATGCAAGATCCGGCATCACCGCCTGTACGCGCTGCATCGACGCCTGTCCGGCGCAGGCGATCAGCTCTCTTGAAGAGATGATAGAGGTAGATCCTTATCTGTGTCAGGGGGGAGGCGTATGTACGGCTGTTTGCCCTGGCGGGGCGCTGACTTACGCCTATCCTTCGATGCAGGATACACTTGATCAGGTGCGCACGCTGCTGCATGTTTATACGCAGTCCGGCGGTGAGCATCCGGTTTTGGCTTTCATGGCAGAGAGTGAGCAGCAGGACGGGGCTCCGCTTGATGCGGTATCCAGTGATGAAGTCACGCAGCAGCTTGCAGATAATCTGCTGCCGATGGTGGTCGAGGAGCTGGCCAGTACGGGGCTGGAGGTGTGGCTTGCCGCATTGGCCTATGGAGCCGGTAAAGTCGTGTTGATTGATCGGGGTTCGATGGCGGAACCTGTGCATACAGCGCTGCAGCAGCAGATTGCAATTGCACAGGAGATCCTGCAAGGCATGGGATATCCGCTCGATGCCATTCAATTGCAACCGTTCGGCAGTGTGGAACAGCAGGCGGAAGTCACAATGCCGCTGATCAAGGCCGCCACTTTTTCTGCTGCCGGCGGCAAGCGGCAGACGGTATTCATGGCGATTGATCATCTCTACGCGCAGTCGCAGTATAAAAAGCCGATGATCGATCTTGCCGCAGGCGCGCCATTCGGTGCGGCAACAGTTGATGCCGGGCGTTGCACCCTGTGCCTCTCCTGTGTCAGCGCCTGTCCCGGAAAGGCTTTGCAGAGTGGCCATGATGCACCGCAAATTCACTTCATCGAGAGCA
>JAIVTC010000120.1:0-2288 GCA_048629055.1 Candidatus Bathyarchaeota archaeon | reverse complement strand
GGCAAACTCGACGATGAGGATGCCGTTCTTGGCAATCAGGCCGATCAGGGTGATCAATCCAACCTGGGTATAGATGTTGATGGTGGCAAAATCCAGGGTAATGAACGCCAGTGCGCCGGCAATCGACATCGGCACCGACACCAGGATGATCAGCGGGTCACGCCAGCTCTCGAACTGGGCGGCGAGCACCAGGTAAATCACCACAAGGGCGCGACCGAAGGTGATCCCCAGTGCGCTGCCCTGGTGCGCATACTGGCGCGAACCTCCCGAGTAGTCCCATACAAAGCCGCGTGGAAAGATCTCCTGTGCAACCCCTTCGAGATATTCCAGCGCATCGCCCAGCGGTACGCCCGCTGCCATGACTCCCTGTACCGTCAGGGAGTTGAGCTGCTGAAACTGGGTGCGTTGATTGGGTTCGACACGCTCTTCGAGATGCACGAAGGCATCCAGCGATACCAGAGGCGCCGCATCGCCATCCGCTTTAATTCCGGTGCCGGAAGCAGCCGCCGGGAGATTGATCAGTTCGCTGGAACCGGGGCGGATGTAGTAATCCTTGAGCTGTTCGGGCTGCAGTCTGAATTCACGCGCCACCTGCGGGATGACCTTGTAGCTGCGTCCCTCCAGGCTGAAGCGGTTGACATCGTTGCCGCCCAGCATGGTGGCAAGATTGCGGCCAATCTCCTGCATGCTGATGCCCAGGTCTCCGGCGCGGTCACGATCGATCACCAGGGTGGTGCGCGGACGTGTGTATTGCAGCTCCTTCATGAGGAACATGAAGCGGCCGCTGCCCATGGCGCGGCCGATCAATTGATCGGCAAGCGCATCCAGCTCCTCGTAACTGCCGTCACTGGTGATGACGAACTGTACCGGCAGGCCGCCGCCTGATCCCGGCAGACTGGGGCGCGGAAATACCGCAGTCTGGAAACCGGCGATCTGCTGCAGTTTACCCCGCAACTCCGGCTGCACTTCCATCTGCGAACGCGGCCGCATGGAGGGCTGTTGCATTTTAAAACCGCCAAAGGTTGTCGATGGCGTTCCAAGACCCAGCAGGAAAAAGCTCTCGTGGTATTCCGGGATGGATTCGAAAGCTTTGACGATTTCGCGGGTATAAGCCTCGTTGTATTCAATGGTTGCCGTCTGCGGGCCGGTGGCCTGAAAAAAGAGGATGCTCTGGTCCTCGACAGGAGCCAGCTCGTTTTTGCTGGTGACGAACATAAAGAAAATTGAGATCAGCACCACCAGCACAAACAGCAGGGTTGCCGGCAAAGAGTCGAGGCTGGCGTGCAGCAGGGAGCGGTAGCGTTCTGCCAGCCTCATGAAAATGCGTTCGACCCACTGTTCGAAGCGGCCCTGCTGGCCGTGGGGTTTGAGCACTTTTGATGACAGCATCGGCGACAGTGTCAGCGCGACAACTCCGGATACCAGCACTGCGCCGGCCAGCGCAAAGGCGAACTCGGTAAACAGCGTGCCGACCAGCCCGCCCATGAAGCCAATCGGCAGATAGACCGCAATCAGCGTGGTCGTCATGGCGATTATCGGCAGCGACAGCTCGCGCGCGCCGATCAGTGCTGCATCGAAGCGCGACTTGCCCTGCTCGATGTGCCGATGCACATTTTCAACCACGATGATGGCATCATCCACCACCAGTCCGATGGCCAGCACCATGGCAAGCAGCGTCAGCAGGTTGATGGAAAAGCCCATCAGCAGCATCAGGAAAGCAGCGCCGACCAGCGACAACGGCACCGCCACAGCGGGAACCAGCGCAGCCCTGGCCGATCCCAGCGACAGGTAGACGACCAGCAGCACGATGCCGATCGCTTCGATCAGTGTGGTGAACACCTCGTTGATGGAATCCTCGATGAAGATGCTTGCATCATAGGGTATGTGTGCATCCAGACCCTCGGGCAGCTGCGTGCGGATCTCGGGTATCAGGTCGCGCACCGCCTGTGCTACGGTCAGTGGATTGGCGCCTGGAGCCTGTTCGACGCCGACAAAAATGGCTGGTTTGCCCTTGTACCAGCTGGTTGAATCATAATCCTCTGCGCCCAGTTCGGTGGTGGCAATGTCAGAGAGCCGCACCAGCGCGCCATTGGAAGAGCGCACAACCAGTTTGCGAAACTCCTCTTCGCCGGCAAGGTCGGTCGTTGCGGTCAGATTGATCGTTGTATAAGCGCCTTTTGTCTGGCCGATACCGGCAAGATAGTTGTTGGCGCGAAGCACATTGCGAACATCACTGGCCGTTACGCCCAGGGCAGCCATGCGCCGGGGATCCAGCCAGATGCGCATTG
>JAIVTC010000119.1:0-8428 GCA_048629055.1 Candidatus Bathyarchaeota archaeon | reverse complement strand
CGTAGGATGCTGCTGAGCTTGCGAAGCGCATCTGTCGAGTTAACCCGCGATCGATGCGCTTCGTCCCTCAGCACATCCTACACAGCAGCAAACATTACACGGAGTTATTGAGATGTTACCAATTTTTATGATTTTACAATAAGTCAGTGCTGACTCTTCATTCGCTATGTTGCACGCAGTGATTGAGAACTTAGGGATGATGCATTTATCAAACTACCAGTCTCGCTTGCCTTTTTGCTGGTGCTTTAATTTCTGCCTCATCCCTTACTTATGATCCGACAGTCGCGTCAACTGCCGTTTCAACCCCCTGGCAGCCATGGCGTAACCACCGTCGCTTGCATCGAGAAAATGAACATGTTCATTTCCATAATCAAAGACCGCACAGGTCATCAGTGCATGCGTCGTACAGTGAATACCATAAGCGACTTTTTCGGTTTGCTGCAAGCGGTTTAAATAACTGCACAACGCCTCTCTCTGTTGACGTGTCCCGGCAAGGATCATTCTCAGCACCTCGTCAAATTTCCTGTAATCACTGTTGGCGACCAGGCTCTCTTTATAAGCGCCCCAGTCAGTCGAATCCGTTTGCACCCCTTTCGCCATCAGATATTTTCCCGCAAGTAGAACAAACAGCAGCCTGGTTGTATAGAAGATCCTGTAGACAACAGATTTAAAAGCCGTGCGAATGGCAATTTCGCCTGCCAGTTGGTGCAGTGAAAATGTCAGTGAAAGAGTCTCTGCACGAACCGGACGATGCTCCTCTGCAGCCCCGTAGATCTCACGGATCTTTGCATGAATGCGCACAAACAGTTCGTCTCTGCTGCGCTCATCCTCACCAACCGCCTGGATCAACAGTGCAATCGTCTCCTCGTGGGGAGTTGGAATCTTATTCCAGCGGCACTCAAAGCCGTGAAAATCACCAATAGGTTCAATCTCCTTATCATTCACCAGGTAGGGATTTTCAGTTGACGGATCCTTGACAAGGCCTTCTGCATATCCAAGGCCGCCACCGCGGAACATCGCTTGCTGATAATGGTCCGACACCTGGTATTTTGCGATGCGTATCTGCTCTCCGGCATCGATGACAGTTTTTACAGGCACCATGCCGATGCGCAGATCAAGATCGAATTGCTCTCTGGCCATGATGCGGGTGGCAACCAGTGCCGAACGCACAACATCTGCTTTTTCAGGAGGAATGCAAAAACTCGCACCATCACCACCAAACACGAAAGGGATAGACTCGGATTTGACGGCATTCAATACGGCCATAATGGATGCCACACCGAGCGCGTTCACGGCCTTGTAGTCTCCACGTTCAATGGCCTGCGTCGACCCCTTCACATCGGTGATGACTACATACCAATCTTCGGGGCAGTCGGCATAGTTTCCCGCTTCCGTGAAATCAGAAAAACGTTTGAAGGGTTTGAGTTGCTGATAAAAATGCCTGTGCATACAAAGAAGCCTAGTCGACGCAGCGCCAATCTTCAACACTGCCATATACATTAGACACTGGAAATCTCCTGATTATTACAGCGGGTAGGTTTTAAGTTTTAAGTTTTAGGTTTTAGTGCCGGGAATCATTCTTAACCACGAAAGTCTCGAAAAAACAGGTCATACAGTTTCGTGTGGTTCGTGACTTTCGTGGTTTATTTTTTACAGGTTCTGAATCCGGCAAAAACATCGTTGCGCCCGGGGCCATAATAGTTGCGCCAGGTGTTGCGCAGCATCCGCCCCCGGGTTGCCCAGGAACCGCCGCGCAGCACCTTTGTCTTGCCAAACAGGGGTTGGGAGTAGTCCTGGTACATATCGGCTTCGAAACCGGGATAGGGGTTGAAAGTATCGGCAGTCCACTCCCACACATTGCCGAGCATCTGCCGGCAGCCGAATGCGCTGTCGCCATCGGCTAATGCAGCAACATCGATGGTTCCCATTGCCCGGCCATCCAGGTTTGCCAACTGCGGTGTCGGCGGCTCTTCACCCCACGGGTAGGTGCGTTTGCTGTCGGATAAGCCTTCACCACGCTCTGATAGCTCACCCGATGCAGCCAGCTCCCATTCCGCCTCGCCGGGCAGGCGTCGTCCGGCCCAGCGGCACCAGGCCATCGCCTCGTACCAGTTGACATGAATCACCGCCGCATGCGGGCGCATCGGTTGCCACGCATCGAACACCCTGATTTCCCAGCTATCAACGCCACAGCTTCGCCAATAGAGAGGCGCTTTCAACTCCCGGCTCTGCAGCCACTTCCAGCCGGCATCATCCCAGAACTGCCGATTCGTATAGCCGCCGGCATCTACAAATTCCGCATACTGCTGATTGGTGACCGGCGCCCTGGCAATCTGAAAAGGGGCGATATCCACACCGTGTTGCCACTTCTCATTATCAAAACAGAACCCTGCCTGCGGGCTGGCGCCCGGCATGAATCGCCCTCCCGGAATATCAACATCCCCATCCAGTGGACCAGCCTGCCAGCGCGCATCCTCTGCCGCCAGTGCGAATGCGGGTCGTGGATAGTTCAGGGTTTGGCGACTATAGGTGAATGCCTCGGTATGCATATCCTCATGAAATACCGCATAGCGCATCAGATACATCGCCTCGTCTGACAACCCGGGCTGCTGCAGCCGCGCCAGCTCGGAGTCAAGCACACGCCGCATATACTCCAGTGTCTCGTCCAGAGACGGCAGCGGCAGATTCCAACGGTCATCATGAGCAATGGTGATCGAATCATAGATTGCATCGGCGTTTGCCAGAAAAGAGGCTGCGCCATCGAGATGACGCCGCGTCCACAGCTCATGAAAATAGGCCGCGTGTCCAATCTCCCACAACAGCGGATTGACGATATCCAGCATCGGGCCCATGCGCTGTTTCTCTGAAAGCCCTGCAACCAGTTCCAGGGTGCGCTGCCTGGCATCCTGCAGCCAGGCAGCCAGGATGTCGCGTTGTGATTCACTCATTTGATTTATAATCCTGAAAACCTAAAACCTAAAATCTAAGACCTGATTATAACCCTATGCACATCGGAATGATCACCCCTGCCCCGCCCCGCTCGCTCTCCGGCAACCGGGCTTCCGCCACACGCTGGGCAGGATTCCTGCGCGAAGCAGGACACAGGGTCACAATTGCAACCGACTATGATGATGCCGAATACGACCTATTGATTGCATTGCATGCCTGGCGCAGCACCGAGGCTGTAAAACGCTTTGCCATCCTCTATCCTGAAAAGCCGCTGATCGTGGCTCTGACCGGCACCGATCTCTACCGTTTTATGCACTCCCATCCAGAAACCACGCTGCGCTCCATCGAACTGGCTGACAGGCTGGTGGTGCTGCATGACCTTGCCTATCTGGCAATTCCTGAAGCATTCCGGGAGAAGATCGAGGTCATCTGTCAATCGGCGCTGCCACTGAAACGCCGCCTCTCTCCCGCCAAACGCAGCTTCGATATCTGCGTGGTGGGGCATCTGCGTGAAGAGAAAGATCCGTTGCGGGCCGCCTATGCGGTGCGCGATCTGCCGCCATCCAGCCGACTCCGCATCCTGCAATACGGCAAGGCGCATAACGCTGCATGGGCGCAAAAGGCGCGTGACGAAATGGCGCGTAATCCACGCTACAAATGGCTTGGCGAACGCCCCCACTGGCAGGTGCGCCAGGCCTATGCACGCTGCCGCGCCATGGTGCTCTCCTCCGTGATGGAGGGCGGCGCCAATGTCATTTCGGAGGCAACCGTTGCGGGACTGCCTGTGATCGCCTCGGATATTGCGGGTTCCATTGGACTGCTGGGCGGTGACTACGCCGGCTACTATGCGGTCAAAAACACCGAAGCCTTGCAGGCATGCCTGCTGCGCGCAGAAGCAGAGCCCGGATTCCTACAGCAACTCCGCCAACAGGGTGACACACAGGCACAGCGATTTACCCCGGAGCGGGAGTCGGCTGCATGGCAACGGCTGGTAGATTGCCGCGTCGCTAAGGCTCCTCGCAATGACTGAAAACCTAAAACCTAAAACCTAAAACCTAAAACCTCCCGGATCCTACGGGCGAAGCAGTATCGCCTCCAGGTGGTCTGATCTCTCCTTTATCTCGCCGATGACGACGGTGTCAGGATACCCCAGTTGCAGCAACTCCTGCACACACGCATCTTTCATTGCCGCCGGTATGGTCGCCAGCAGACCGCCGGATGTCTGTGGATCAAACAATATGGGATAATGGCGGTGCGCACTGGCCGCCTCGATATTGCGGATCGCGCGCCGCAGTCTGATATTCTGCGGCTGCAGTGAACTGAAGATACCGGCGGCTATGGTTTGCAACGCCCCGTCCATCACCGGCAGGGCATCCAGATCCAACTCCACATCGACATCGGAGGCGCGGGTCATCTCCACCAGATGCCCGAGTAAACCAAAGCCGGTGACATCCGTGCAGGCGGTGGCGCCATAGCGGTGCAGACACAGGCCTGCCGCATGATTGGAATTCAGCATGTGTATAATCGCCGCATCGATCCATCGTCCTTTCGCCTGGTGGCGCATATCGGCGGCGAACAGGGTTCCTGTGCCGAGCGGCTTGGTCAGCAGCAACAGGTCTCCCGCCTGCATGCCGCCCTTCTTCAGCAGATGTTCGCGATCGACCAGGCCGGTGACAGAGAGGCCAAACGAGAGCTCGGCGCCCTCGCTGGTGTGTCCGCCGACCAGCGCGGTATTGCTGTGCTTCAAAACTTGCAGTGCTCCTGACATCAGCTGATAGAGCTGCTCCTCCACGTCCCGTTCACGGCCATAGGGGATGGTCGCAATGGCCATGGCCGTCTGCGCATCGGCGCCCATGGCAAAGATGTCGCTGAGCGCATGGTTGGCCGCGATCTGTCCGAAGAGGTAGGGGTCATCAATAAAGCTGCGGAAATAATCAACGCTCTGCGCAATCACCTTGCCTGCCGGAACCTCGCTGATGGCGGCATCGTCAGGGGCATCGAGGCCAATCAGTACATCATCACGCTGAACCGGCTGCAGCTTGTTCATGACCCTTGAGAGCACACTGCTGCCGACCTTGGCGCCGCAGCCGCCGCAGCGCATCGCCATGGCGGAGATCTCCTTGATGGCATCCTCTCCGGCAAACGCCTGATCGACCTGCGGTGAATTCTCAGCTCTCATCTCCGGCAGCTCGCTAAACATGCGCATGAAGCGCCGGTCAATCCAATCCTTGGTCCGCCACACCCAGGCGCCTTCGAGAGACCAGCCGCTGCGTGAGGCGATGGCATATTTGTCACCGGTGCTGATGAGTCCGAGAAACTCAGACTGGGGACGAAATGGTTTCAGTTTGTGCTCATGCAGTGCGCGACGCAAATTCTCCGCCAGCGGCGGCCCCTGGCGTACGGCAAAGACCCCGGATTTGGGACGGGGATGATTCACCATCGCCGCAATATCTCCTGCTGCAAAAACGCCGGGGTGCGAGGTGGATTGCAGAAAATCGTTGACCTGAATAAACCCCTCTTCATCGACGGCCAGACCGGAGTCGCCAAGCCATGCAGGAGCGGACGCCCGGGTCACCCATAGCACGGCATCAGCCTCGATGACCGCGCCGCCTTCGAGGACTACCTCATCCTCCCTGACTTCGCAAACTGCATCTCCGGTCAGTACGCGGATATCGCGATCATGCAATACCCGCTCAAAGCGTCTGCGAACTCCGGAGTTATGTGTGGGCAGGATAGTTTGAGAATCAGTCAGCAGGCTAACTGCCAGCCTTTCGACAGGCTCTCCGGCCTGCTGCAGTTGCTTTTGCAGGCGATATTGTGTGGCAAGCGCCATCTCCACGCCTCCCGCACCGCCGCCCACCACGACCAGACAAAACGGCCCTGTGGAACCGAGTATCCGCTGTATCAGTTCATCCCAACGTGACAGGAAGCTGTCGATTGGCTTGACCGGCAGCGTCAGTTCAGTGGCGCCAGGCACATGCAGGGTGCCGGGGCGGGAACCGATATTAATCGACAACAGATCAAAGGGAACAGGCGGACGATCCAGGCTCAGCACCAGCTTATTCTCCAGATCCAGAGCGGTTGCCTCGGAGTGATAAATCCGCGCACCCGCAAACTGCGCCAGCTTGCGCAGATCGATATGTGTCTGGTCATAGTCATAGTGACCGGCAATATATCCGGGCAGCATTCCAGAATAGGGGGTATGCAGATCCCGGGTAATCAGGGTCAGACGTAAACCCGGCACTGGCTTCATGGCAAAGCGCATCAACACAGCGAGATGGCTGTGTCCACCGCCCACCAGGACTAGATTCTTGACAACCGGTGTATTTGATATCTGCATAGCGTTGAGTTTCGCGTTAAGATTGGGAGACGAATGATCCCATAATGTGTGATGAACAGACAAGTGAACAAACAAGGTCCTAAATACCAATTCTACGACATGCAGCCTGAAGTCACAGATTTCCATGCGGAGATTATCAGAGGCCTTGGTTCGACTCCACGATTTATCCCTCCCAAATTCTTTTATGATGAACGCGGTTCACAGCTGTTTGCCGAGATCTGTAAGACTGAAGAATATTATCCCACGCGTACAGAATTGGCCATCATCCGGGAAAATATCGATGACATCGCACAACACCTGGGATCAGGTTGCCTGCTGGTAGAGCCCGGCAGCGGCGAGAGCACCAAGGTCAGAGAGTTGCTGGACGTGCTGCGGCCCTTCGCCTACCTGCCCATGGATATCTCCAGCGATTTTCTGCAACAGGAGGCGCAAAAACTGGCTGCAGAATTCCCCTGGCTGGATGTGCATGCAGTCTGCACAGATTTCACCACCTCCATGACACTGCCCTACACAGCGGAAGAGATGCACCGTATCGCTTTTTTCCCCGGTTCGACCATCGGCAACTTTGAGCCTGAAGAGGCGGAAATATTCCTGCGGGATATCGCCTGCATGGTCGGCGAAGACGGCGGCCTGCTGATTGGAGTCGACCTGGTCAAAAGCAACAAAATCCTCAACGCCGCCTACAATGATGCCGCAGGGATTACCGCAGCCTTCAACCTGAACCTGCTGCGGCGCATCAACCGCGAACTGGGGGCAAATTTCAACCTGGATCAGTTCGCGCACAAAGCTTTCTTCAACCGCAAAAAAAGCCGCATCGAGATGCACCTCGTCAGCCTGGTGGCGCAGCAGGTCAGCATCGCCGACTGCTGTTTTGAATTCGCCGCAGGCGAGACCATTCACACGGAAAACTCACACAAATACACCATCGAAGATTTTCAGGCCATGGCCCGGCGGGCGGGATTCAAGCCGGTCAAGGTGTGGAGCGATGCAAAAGAGTTGTTCAGTCTGCAGTTCTTCTCTGTAATGAATGAGGAGTAAGCTCGGTTTTTAGAATTTTTTCTGTGGCGCAGTCTGGTGATCAGCCCTGGAAAAATACCACATCCCGTCTCGGTATATTAAACAGTGTGGCGAAGAGTAGACCATTGAATTGAAAAATGAAGGTGGCAAAATCCTGTATTTTTGGTTATGCATATACTCTATTCACTGTAGAAAAGCAGCAAAGCAACTGTTGCCAGCTTATTACCAGCAGTAATCTTTTTTGATGGCATAAAAAAAAGCCCACGTGGGCTACGTGGGCAAAGGAGGGAGGGTGGAACTAATTTTTCAGTGAGTTTCAGAGTCCACTTCCATCATATTCAGCCATTGACGGATGAGTTATCAGGGTTCGCCCCGTCATCTGTAACAAAGCCCGCCCTAATCCAGAGCGGGCTTATATCTTTACAATTTCACAGCTCGTTTTCGTGGCACTCGGTACAGCCAACCTGATGGTCATTCGGAAACAGTACGCTGTTGCCGTCGGGGCAGAAAGCCGTCTTGTCGTCGCACTCGAGAATCCGATCCTGCGCCATTTCCGACAGGACAGTACCTTCACCATTGCGGCCGTGACAGGCCCTGCAGGCATTCGGGTTGTCTTCAGCCAGATCTTCGTGATCACCCCCGGCAAACTTCTGCCCTGCGTTGCCAATCGGATGCATGCCGTGTGGACCGTCCAGATTCGAACCAAGATCGCCTGTATGGCAGGTTTCACACTCGGCAATGGTTCCTGTATGTCCCTGCAACTGCACAGCGGCTACGTTGTCGTTGGCATTCGGGTTCTTGTTCGGCCAGATGCCGTGGGTGGAGCCGTGACAGGCTTCGCAAAAGACGCCCTCGTGACCGGTGCTGACGCGGTAGAGCATCGGGTTGCCGGCGCCCGCCGGATCAGATGCCCGCGTTGTGTTCTCCGCAAAGCGTTTGTTGCCGGGCACGATCGGCGTGGCTTTAGGATCGTTGCTCAGGTACGCCTGCATCAGACGGATGCCATCCTCCGGGTCACCGATGGTATTCGGATCACCGTGCATATTGTTGTTGGCGTCGCCGGTGTGACAGGAACCGCAACCCGGTTCGTTGGCCCAGGGAACGCGCGGTTGATCCGGATCG
>JAIVTC010000118.1:0-15123 GCA_048629055.1 Candidatus Bathyarchaeota archaeon | reverse complement strand
TGTTGTGCTGTTTGACCTGGCGCCAGCGCTGCTGGAACTTTGCGTTATTTCTTGAAGCATAGCCATTGAGTGCTTTAATCCTGGATAGATCGGCAATCCATTCGTCGCCGATCATCTCGGAGACCAGTTCTGTCAGCAGGGGGTTTGCGTGGGCGATCCAGCGGCGAGGCGTCACGCCATTGGTCTTGTTGTTGAATTTTTCCGGCCACATCTGGAAAAAATCATGGAACAGTCCGCTTTTGATCAGTGCGGAGTGAAGCGCGGCCACGCCATTTACGGAGAAGCTGCCGACAATTGCAAGGTAGGCCATGCGCACCGATTTTTGAGCGCCCTCGTCGATAATCGACATGCGTTGCATCCGCGAGACGTCGCCGGGCCAGCGCATTGCGACCTGGTGCAGGAAGTCCGCATTGATTCTGTAGATGATTTCCAGGTGACGCGGCAGCAGCCGTTCAAATAGTCTCACAGGCCACCTCTCCAATGCCTCGGGAAGCAGCGTGTGGTTGGTGTAGGCCATGGTGTGAGTAGTGATCCGCCATGCCTTGTCCCAGCTGAGACGCTTTTCATCCATCAGAATGCGCATCAGTTCCGCCACCGCGATGGTGGGGTGGGTGTCATTCATCTGGAAGACATTCTGTGCGGCAAAATTGGAGTAGTTTCTGCCCTCAACCTTGTCCCACTGGCGAAAGATATCCTTGAGACTGGCTGATGCGAGGAAATATTGCTGCTTCAGGCGCAGCTCCTTGCCGCATTCACTGGCATCATTGGGATAGAGCACCATGGTAATGTGCTCGGCGTCGTTTTTCTGGGCAACCGCTTCAGGGTAACTGCCGGCGTTGAATTCCGCCAGATTGAAGAGGTCTGTTGCTGTCGCTTTCCACAACCGCAGCGTGTTGACGACGTTGTTGTTGTAGCCGGAGACCGGTACGTCGTAGGGGACGGCAAGCACATCGTCCGTCTCTATCCAGCGGACCCTTTGCTGACCATTGTGATCGATGTCATGGTAAGTGCGTCCGCCAAACTGGATCTGCTGGATATACTCCGGGCGCTCCAACTCCCAGGGATTACCGTTGCGCAGCCAGTGATCAGGCTCCTCCAGCTGGCGGCCATCCTCGATGATCTGACGAAACATGCCGTATTCATAGCGAATCCCATAACCGGTAACCGGCAGCCGCAGGCTTGCGCAGCTGTCCATGAAGCATGCCGCAAGACGGCCAAGGCCGCCGTTGCCGAGACCGGCGTCCGGCTCCAGTTCAAGAATGCGTTCGATTTCGTTGGTGACGCTCTGCATCGCCTCGGCGGTCTCCTTCTCTATGCCAAGGTTCAGCAGATGATTGCCCAGTGAGCGCCCGATGAGAAACTCCAGTGAGATATAGTAGGCGCGCCTGACGCCCTTCTTTTTGTGTTGCAGCCAGGTGTTGCGCCAGTCTGTCATGACGCGCTTGCGAATCACCAGTGAGAGCGTCTCATAGAGGTAATAGGGGTTGCAGCCCAGAAAACGTCCCAGGTGGTAAATCAGGGTGTGATTGAAATCTTTTTCCAGGGAGCCCGGATCTACCGGCAGTTCACGGATGTCGGAGGGATTGCAATGATCGGTATTGATTTTTTTATTCATAGAGATGTTTTAGGTTTTAGGTTTTAAGATTTAAGTGTTAGGTTTTAGGTTTGCTACGCATCGCCCTGATAGAGGGTGAGATAGCTGGCGGCGCTCTTAGTCCAGCTGAAGTCCTGCTGCATGCCGGTGCGTACGATCTGCTTCCAGCAGTCGCCATCCTCATAGCAGGTGATCGCTCTTTCGATGGTGTATTGTAACGCGGCGGCAGAGGGTTCGTTGAAGACAAAGCCGGTTGCGCTGTTGTTTAATATTGTCTCGCCATTGGTATCGACAACGGTATCAGCGAGTCCGCCGGTGCGATGAACGATCGGCGGTGTTCCATAACGCAGGCTGTAGAGCTGATTGAGGCCGCAAGGTTCGAAGCGCGAAGGCATCAGAAACAGGTCGGCGCCGGCTTCGATACGGTGCGCCAGCCCTTCGGAATAACCGAGATAGAGCAACACCTGTTCCGGGTAGCGGCGCGCAAGTTCCGTAAAGGCGTATTCATAGGCATCCTGTCCCGAGCCGAGAATGATGAAGCTGGCATTGCTGTTCTCGATGAGGTGTGGAATAACCTCGGTGATCAGGTCTATCCCCTTCTGCTCCACCATGCGTCCAATAAAACCGATAAGAGGGGCATGCAGGCGCTCGTCTGTCGCTTCGAGCCCCATCTCTGTCAACAAAGCGGCCTTGTTGTCGCATTTGCCCTTGAAGGTTCTCCATTTATGCGAGTAGTGCGAGGGCAGGTACGAGTCGCTTTTGGGATTCCAGGCCTCCTGATCGACTCCATTGAGGATGCCGCTCAGCTTGTATTCAATCGAGTGCAGTACGCCTTCAAATCCATAGCCGAATTGCGGCGTCAGTATCTCTTTTGAATAGGTAGGGCTGACGGTTGTTACCTGGTCCGCATAGATGATTCCCGCCTTGAGCATCGAAAAATTATTGTAGAACTCCAGCCCCTCGGCGCTCCACCATAAATCGGGAAGTCCCAGGCTGATGTAATCGTGGTGTGAGAAAATGCCGCCATAGGCGAGATTGTGGATTGTATAGATTGCTTTCGGCGCATCCTGCTGGTGTTTCAGCAGCGCTGGTATCAGGCCTGTCTGCCAGTCGTGACAATGGACGACATCCGGTTGCCAGCCGATGTCGATAGCGGAAGATGTCAATGCGGCGACAGCACGTGAAAACACGGCAAAGCGCTCGGCATTATCCGGCCAGTCATAACCGTCAGGGTGCTGGTAGGGATTTCCCGGCCGGCCAAAGAGTTGCGGGCAGTCAACCAGGTATAGCGGCGCGCCGAGAGATGTGTCGTTGCTCTCCAGGATGCGAACGCTATGCGTACGCCCAACGCCAGTGACATCCATCCAGGCGATGATTTTTGATTCCGGAGCTTTCTCAAGGAGCGTGCGATAGGCAGGCAGAATGACCCGAACATCAGCGCCGGCTTCATTCAGAGCACGCGGCAGACTGTAGATGACGTCGCCAAGCCCGCCTGTTTTTATCAGCGGATAGGCTTCACTGGCAGCGAATAGAACTTTCATGATCTCTCGGCTTTGAGTAGACGGAAAAGAGATTTTTGCTGTTTCCTACAGCAAATAATCATCTAAAACCGTCCTATGATAGCGCAACTGGAGGGAATTCAGGAATTGAATAAAATAAGAGCAGGGAAAAAATGGTTGATAGACTCTTTGCCAACTGCCAACTTTTAGCTCTTGCCGATAGCACCCTTGCCAATCCCCTCGTAAGCATAGACCTCGAAGGAACTTCCGGGATGACTCTGTTGCAGTGAGTCGGCAATATGCTGCGCCAGATTCTCGACAGTTGAGTCGCTGTCGATCAGATAACTGCAAGAGGCAGGCAGTTTCAACTCGAACTCCCCCTGTGATGCCTGATAGCGGTAGAGATGCTGTTCATCCTCTTCACTGATCAGATCCTCTCTGCCGCCGATATAGATATCCCGCCATTTTGCAGCCCAGTCGCTTTCAATTTGAGGGTCACGGACGCCGTCACGCAGGATTTCTAATTTCGAACGGTGACCGTGGGCAATCCGCTGGCAATTTCCAGCGTGATGTTTGAGGCCGTGACTGTAGTGATAAAAGGCTCCGTCAATGTGCTCGGGTGAGAGGGTGACTTCCAGTTGCGAGACATTCGATGGCATATCCTTTAACAGGGAAGTAGTAATTGCTGCAGCAACCGTCTCCGTTGTGACACTCCGCGCCTGCAGCAGGCAGAGCGCTGAAGCAGGGGAGCGATGTTCAATCCTGGCCCGATCTGCATATTCAAACACTACGGAGCTGCGCTCCTGATGCTGCGTGAGCGTCACAGCTGATGATTTCACGGGAACAATCAACTTGTGATCAAACTCCAGGTCGACCAGTTGTTTGACCTGGCGTTTGACATCGGAGAAGTCGAGCACCATCCCCTGCTGATCGAGATCACCGGTGAGGCTGATATCGAGTCTCCAGCTTTCGCCGAGCAGTCCCCTGGTGTCATGCAGGTAGGAGAAGTCGACCACTGTCAGGCCTTTGACAAACAGTGTGGTCAAGGTTTTTTCCTTTTAGGGATGAGGCAGAAATTAAAGTACCGGGACGCGCAGGATTTTTGTTCGTGGTTTTTGTTGCCGCGTCGGGCGCATAGTGAACTATGTAACCAAAGTGGCGGCGAAAAGCACGCATAAAAAGGCAAGCAAGATTGGTATTTTAATAAATGCATCATCCCTTACTGCGGCGTGAACGGACCCTGGATTGATACGCTGAAATCTGCTGCATAATCAATGAGAAGGGAAGTTTATCCAGACTGCCAAAGTGTTTGATAGAGCGGTTCACAAGATCTATGACATTCTCTATGCGGGTTGGGGCAGGTTGTCCGGGGTTGAGGGCTGTATGGAGGCCACGCAATCCGCCAACCTGAATACGAATCGCCTTGCCATGCGGCAGCAGGTTCGTCCGCTCTTCGGAGGTTGCCCGCAGCGCAAAACGCGCCCGGGTGCGCAATACTTCAAGCAGTTGCAGGCACTGCTGCTGTCCCGCGTCTGAATTGCAATGCACGCCTTCGCGCTCGGCAATACAGAATATCTGTGCTTCGCTGCATTGGCATTGCTGGGTCAGAATCGCTTTTTCAAAAGCGCAGAAACGTTCGTTGACTTCGTGATAGGTTTGGCGAAATGCATCCTGGTCCATACTAGAATTCTTGAGTAGTCAACATCTTTACAAATGAGTCAAATTTTAAAAATGACTCTCGCCAAGACGCCAGGAACGCAAAGGTTTTTCTTTGCGAGCTTTGCGCCTTCGCCTGCATGGACGCCAGGTGAGGGGCGTGAGCAGGACGCGGAAGCTTTGCGAGAGAAAATGTTTTTTTCATGCCTTGTCTGTCTGCTCAGGACTCCGAGTGTATGTTCTTGAATCGGTGTATCAGGCGACGGTCGCGTTTGCCGGGGCGTCCAGCCGGTCTGGAGGGGGTGGCGGCACGCAGTAAGCGCTGCTGCTCGATTACCGTTTCGCGGCGAGAGATGCTTTCAGCATTTTCACTGTAAAAAGTTCTCGCCTCGGATGCAGGACGGCGCTGTTTTGGAATCACCACCACTTCGATATTCCACTCCAGTGCGCCTTTGTGAATGCGCAGCAGGGAGCCGGGTTTGACCTCCCGGCCGGGTTTGGTGCGCTGGCCATGCAGATGGACTTTGCCGCCGTTGATCGCCTCACAGGCCAGTTTGCGTGTCTTGAAGAAACGCGCCGCCCACAACCATTTATCGAGGCGCATGGCGTCAGGTGACTGCATCTTCCTCAATTTCATCGCCAAGACCGAGCAGGTCGTTGAGTTTGCCATCCATCTCCAGTGCCGCCATGTCATCGAAGCCGCCGACATGGAAATCATCAATGAAGATCTGGGGCACAGTTCGCCGCTTGCTGAGTGCCACCATTTCCGCCATTTTTGAATGATCCAGGTCGATCCTGATCTCCTCATATTCAACACATTTGCGGCTCAGCAGATCTTTGGCGCGTACACAGTAGGGACAAAAAGCAGTGCTATAGACAACAACCTTGGGCATTCTTACACCTGAAAAAAGAGAGAATAAAAAGAAACTGGGGCAATCCTAACAGCGCGGTAGTGTAACGTCTATCACTGGATGTGTGTGGAATCCCTGCTTCCGGAGAGGTTCCCGGATGATTTCCGTCAATATTTGCGCCGTTGAGGTTTGAAAGAGAGGCAAGCGTGAATCATTATGCTATATACTGGAAGTGAACCAAAATGAAATCAGATTATACGAGGAGATTCGAGATGTTTTTGCGAGATAAAAAAAGTAATGACCTTGTGGAAATCACCGATGTGGGTGCGCTGTTTGATCCAAATAAAGATGATGTGGCCGGTCGTTTTCATGCCGGTGAAGAGATGCAGGATGTCAAAGCCTTCAGCAAGGCTGATTTGGTTTTTCCGTCAGGTGAGTCCCTGCCGCGTTGCTGGGTCGATGCCCATTATCGGGATTGATGCGTTCCTCAGCAGGATTCGAAAACACCGTGCTGCATATGAGTCGTCCGGGATGAGGCAGAAATTAATAAATGCCTCATCCCTAAATGCGTAGGGCGCAATAAGCGACAGCGCATTGCGGCGCACGGGAAGGTGCAATGCGTTGCGCTGACTACAGTTTTCCCTCTGCCGCCAGGTTCATAAAGCTTTCGTTGAAGCGCAACTTGATATTCTTTTCGTCGCCAATCGACTTTTCACCCGGGAAGGCGATGCCGATAAAGCCGGCGTCAGCTGCGCCGACTCCGAGCAGTCCGTGCTCAAAAGAGAATGATGCGACATGTTTCATGGTCTTGATCAACTCTTCACTGCGGCCGAATTCGACTGCTTCCGCAGCATCATAAAACATACGCGTGGTATCCAACTGCGCGTTGAATCCGGCAAGGTCTGTACCTGAGGCTCTGGCCATGTGAGTACGTGCGGCAATCGCCTTTTCATCGGTTTGTGACATGGCAGCCATGATTTCATACCAGGCGCCGGTTAGCGCCATTCCCAGTTTTGGATTCTCTTTCAGGGTCTCGGTGTTGACAACCATCAGGTCGATGATTTCACCGGGGATCCGGCTGGAATCAAATACATTGTGTGTATCAGGCAAGGCAAGAATCTCTCTCAGCAGCGGATTCCAGGTGACAGCTGAGGTGACATCTTTGGAGGTGAATACGGAGACCATGTCTGCGTCAGAGGTGTTGATCACCTTGATGTCGCGTTCTCTCAGGCCAACACTCTCAAGGCCGCGAGCCAGCAGGTAGTGGGAGACAGAGAGTTCAACAAGATTGACTTTTTGCCCTTTGATATCAGCAAGGATGGACTTCTCCTTGAGGACGATGGCGTCATTCCCGTTTGAGAAATCCCCGATAATCAGTGCTGTCGAGTCGATGCCGCCCGCTGCGGGAATTGTCAGGGCATCCATGTTGGTCATGGTGCAGGCGTCAAAAGCTCCCGCTGTATATTGGTTGATAGATTCAATATAGTCGTTGATCTGGACGACTTCAATTTCGATATTATATTTGTCAGCCCATTTCTTGACGATGCCCTGTTGATGGCCGAATTCCCATGGCATCCATCCGACATAGATGCTCCACGCGATGCGGAATTTCTCTTTTGCATAGACAGGTGTCGTGAAAAACAGGGTTCCCAGCAGCATGATCAGGCTGCACAGGGAGATGCGGAAGAGTAGTCTGGAACGCTTGCGTTTGGCGGTCATAAGCTCATTTTTCCTGTCGCTATAGGGAAGTTATGATTACAAAATTGTGAGTGGAGCCTCTTTAATAGCTGTGTTTGTAGCATAAAATGTCTTGCTGAACAATATTTGTAAACTCCCCGGGTGTTTTTTTATTTGCTGCCGGGGCCACAGGGGTGAGCCATTTTGTCCTGCCTGATACGCATGATTCAACTTTTTCATACGCAAATTGACTCTCTCCATGTGAAAAGAGTATTGCAAAGTTGTTGATATTTTTGACAAAGAGGGGGTTCATAGTTAGTATTGCGCGTTTATGTCATCACGCCTTCCAAAGCAGATTGATCCGTGGCGGGTCTCTGAGCAGGGACTGTCATTTACAGGAGTTGTTGAACTCATTGATTTCCCACGTCTTGTTCCCTTGCTGATTCGTCTGCAGGGGCTGGCCAGTTATACTTTTCGTTTTTCCCGTGACGGCCTTGGGCGGCCCCTGGTTGCAGGGCATGCGGAAGCAACATTATGGCAGACCTGTCAACGCTGTTCACAGCCTGTGGCTGTCCCGGTTGATTCTGATTTTCAGCTTGTTGTGGTTCAGGGGTTGGATGAGGCTGCGACACTGGGTGACGCATTTGACCCTCTGATGGCGGATGATGCAGAGATTAATCTGCTGGATCTGCTCGAAGATGAGTTGCTGCTGTCGCTGCCTGTCGTTGCACGACACCAGGAGTGCAACGCCTGGAAGTATGATGATGAACAGATAGCTGCCGAGTCGCGGGAGAATCCCTTCCGGATTTTGCAGAAATTGAAACATTAGTTATAAGTAGCCAACTTCTTTACAAATGAGTCAAATTTCAAAAATGACTCTCGCAAAGGCGCAAAGCTCGCCAAGAAAAACCTTTGCGGTCTTGGCGTCTTCGCCTACAGGGATCGTAGGTGAGGGGCGTGAGCAGGACGCGGAAGCTTGGCGAGAGAAAATAATCTCTTTCATGATTCGTCAGTGTGAGACTTGATCTTGCTAGAATTGAAACGCAGAAATTAACTGTTACCTATAAACCCTCGCAGGAGAGGAAAATGGCTGTACAAAAAAGTCGCAAAACCCCGTCAAAACGTGGCATGCGCCGCTCGCATGACTCACTCAAGAATGAAACCCTGTCTGTCGACCAGACATCGGGTGAAACCCATCTGCGTCACCATGTGACCGCCGATGGTTTCTATCGTGGCCGCAAGGTCATCGATCGATAGAAACTGATCTGTCCGGGTGTGATGCTTATTTCAGAATTCCCCTGCCAGCTACAGATGTTGCCGATTTGCTGTATGCCCGTTTTCAACAGCAGGGCATCAGCAGGTGCTGAAACAGTCGCGCCGGCTTTGAATTGAAGACAATGCCTCTTGTGAAAATCATCTGATGAGTAAACCTATCCGCATTGCTCTGGATGCAATGGGTGGAGACTATGGCGTCTCTGTCATTGTTCCGGCTGCCTGTGCCTATGTGGCTGCAGATCCCGATGTGGAGTTGATTCTTGTCGGTCGTGAGGACGCAATTCGAGAGCAGCAGTCGGAACTTCCTGATCGGGTCACTGTTCATCATGCGTCGCAGGTTGTGGAGATGCATGATCTGCCATCCCATGCGTTGCGCAAGAAAAAGGATTCATCGATGCGGGTTGCAATCAACCTGGTCAAGCAGGGAGAGGCGGATGCCTGTGTCAGCGCCGGCAACACTGGTGCGCTGATGGCAACGGCGCGTTTTGTGTTGAAGATGCTGCCGCATGTCGGTCGTCCGGCCATTATTACCGCGCTTCCCAATACCTCGACCCAGACATGGGTGCTGGATCTGGGCGCCAATGTCGATTCCAGTGAATACCAGCTGTATCAGTTTGCAGTGATGGGATCTGAACAGGTTGCGGCACTCAGTGATATTGCAAAACCACGGGTGGGGCTGCTGAACATTGGTGAGGAGGAGATCAAGGGGAATGAGCAGGTCAAAAAAGCCAATGAGTTGTTGAACCAGAGTGACCTCAACTACATTGGTTATGTCGAGGGTGACAATATATTCGACGGCTCTGTGGATGTTGTTGTTGCCGATGGTTTTGTTGGCAATGTCTCGCTGAAGAGTTCGGAAGGCGTTGCAAAAATGATTCGCCACTTCCTCAAGCAGAGCTTCAAACGCAACCTGCTGTCGAAAATCGCGGCACTGATTGCGATGCCTGTTCTCAAGAGCTTCGCAGAAAGGATCGATCCGCGTCGTTATAATGGCGCGACACTGCTGGGACTCAACGGAATTGTCATAAAAAGCCATGGTAGCGCTGATGAGCTCTCTTTCCAGAATGCTATCGGCATCGCCAAACAAGCGGTAGATCATAATATTCCGTCGCGGATTGCCAAACAGGTTGAAAGCCATCTTCAAGGGGTTAAAGAGGCATGATCTATGCTCGTATAGCAGGAACCGGCGGTTATCTTCCCGAGAAGGTTTTGACCAACCATGACCTTGAGAAGATGATCGATACCTCGGATCAATGGATTCGGGAGCGTACAGGTATCATTAAGCGCCATATTGCAGAAGAGGGGGAGACAACCTGCGATCTGGCTGAAAAGGCGGCGCGCCAGGCGATGCAGGCTGCGGGGCGTTCAGGCGATGAAATCGACCTGATTATCGTGGCGACAACGACGCCGGATAAAATATTCCCCTCTACCGCCTGCCTGCTGCAGAACCGGCTCGATATTCATGGCTGTGCTGCATTTGATGTGCAGGCCGTGTGTACCGGTTTTGTCTATGCAATGGGTGTGGCGGACAAGTTTATCCGCACAGGTTCTGCCCGCTGCGCACTGGTCGTCGGCGCCGAAACGCTTTCGCGCATCGTCGACTGGACCGACCGTGGGACAGCCATTCTGTTTGGTGACGGCGCTGGAGCTGTGATTCTTGAAGCGTCTGAAGAGCCGGGTATTCTCTCGACACACCTGCATGCTGATGGCGCCTATGAAAAGCTGCTGCATGTTCCTGGCGGCATCTCCAATGGGCTCCACGACCTGACAATGGATATGAAAGGCAACGAGGTGTTTCGCATGGCGGTGAATACACTTGGACGCATTGCCGATGAAACCCTGGAGGCAAATAATATGCAAAAATCCGACCTGGACTGGCTGGTTCCTCATCAGGCAAATATCCGTATCATCCAGGCGGCGGCAAAAAAACTGGGTCTGAGTATGGACCGGGTTGTGGTTACCGTGGATGAACAGGGAAATACTTCTGCCGCATCAGTACCGCTGGCTCTGAATACCGCCGTGCGAGATGGACGCATCAAACGTGGAGAAACGCTGATGCTGGAGGCTTTCGGCGGTGGTTTTACCTGGGGTTCGGTGCTGATGAAGTATTGACGCCCCGTGATCAACCAACCCGTGTGAATGACATCTGTTATAACAAAAAATATATTCAATGCACGGAGTTATTGAGAAGTTACGGAATTGTTTTTTCCCTCTAATCATTGATAACTCACATAGAAGCAAAAAAGGAGAAGCAGACAAGATGACACAACAAATTGCTTTTGTCTTCCCCGGTCAGGGATCCCAGTCCGTGGGTATGCTCAACAAGCTGGCGCAGAGTCATGCGATTGTACAACAGACTTTTGAAGAGGCATCAGATGCCGTGGGTGTCGATCTGTGGGCGCTTGCCAGCGATGGCCCGGCGGAAGATCTGAACCAGACATTCAATACACAGCCGGCCATGCTGGCTGCCGGTGTTGCCGTATGGCGTCTCTGGCTGCAGTTGCAGGGAGCGTCTCCTGTGGTGATGGCGGGTCATAGCCTGGGAGAATATACAGCGCTGGTGTGCGCCGGAGCGATCTCTTTTGTCGATGCAGCTGCACTGGTAGCAGAACGTGGCCGCCTGATGCAGGAAGCTGTACCCAGGGGTGAGGGCGCCATGGCGGCAATTCTGGGTCTGGATGATGAGCAGGTGCGCGCACTTTGTGCTGAAGCCGCTGACGGAGATGTGGTTGAGGCAGTCAATTTTAATTCCCCCGGTCAGGTGGTCATTGCCGGATCTGCTGCTGCAGTTGAGCGCGCCATGTTGCTGGCAAAAGAGGTCGGTGCCAAGCGCGCCATCCCGCTGCCTGTGAGTGTGCCGTCGCATTGCGCATTGATGAAACCGGCGGCTGTGAAGCTGCAGTTGAAACTTGCTGATGTCGCTGTTCAGACACCCGGGATAGCAGTGATCCATAATGTATCAGTCACCTCCGAGAGCGATGCAGATGTGATTCGCCAACGTCTGATCGAGCAACTCTACGCACCTGTTCGCTGGGTCGAAACAGTGCAGAAGATGCAAGCCGACGGGGCCGAATTACTGGTCGAGGCGGGGCCCGGCAAAGTCCTGACCGGTCTGGCGCGGCGCATCGATCGCAAGCTGAATGCCGTGGCTTTGTTCGAGCCACAGGGTTTTGATGATTTACTGGAGTCAATCAATGAGTGAACAACGAATTGCATTAGTCACAGGCGCGAGCCGTGGCATTGGCCAGGCAATTGCCGATGCGCTGGGAAAAAATGGTTGCACCGTGATTGGCACCGCCACGACTGAAAAAGGCGCTGATGCGATCTCTGCGCATCTTCAGGAGCAGGGGGTTTCCGGAGAGGGTATGCGCCTCGATGTCACCGATCCCGAATCAGTCGACGCTGTCGTGAAGAGAATCAACGAGGCCTACGCAGCACCGACGATCCTGGTCAACAATGCCGGGATTACGCGAGATAACCTCCTCATGCGCATGAAAGAGGAGGAGTGGCAGACGATCATCGATACCAACCTGACTTCTGTCTATCGCGTCTCCAAAGCCTGTCTGCGCGGTATGATGAAGGCCCGGTTCGGACGCATCATCAACATCGCCTCTGTCGTTGGAGCCTCGGGAAATGCCGGGCAGACGAACTACTCTGCGGCCAAAGCGGGTATATTTGGTTTCAGCAAATCACTGGCGCGTGAAGTTGGCAGCCGCGCAATTACCGTCAACGCCGTAGCGCCGGGATTTATTGATACGGATATGACGCGGGATTTACCCGATGAGCAGCGCAAGGCATTACTTGATACAATTCCGCTTGGCCGCCTTGGTTCTCCGCAGGAAATAGCAGCAGTTGTCGCCTTTCTGGCATCGCAAGCTGCCGGCTATGTGACCGGCGAGACACTGCATGTCAATGGCGGCATGTATATGGCGTAGAATAACTTGCAGGAGTCTCCGAGCGAAGTGTGTAGCGATTCGCTCAGAGACTCTTAGGGATTTCCCTGCATTGACGTGCCGGAAAATCACAATACAATATACTAAGTTTGTTATCCGGGCTTCGGTGTAAGCTCAGCAATAAAGAGCCAGACATCAATCTGGCACAACCTTGATATCCTAAAAGAGGAAGTTTATAAAATGAGTATTGAAGAACGTGTACGCAAGATCGTTGTTGACCAGTTGGGCGTAAAAGAGGAGGAAGTCACTTCTGATGCCTCTTTTATTGATGATCTGGGTGCCGATTCACTGGATACAGTTGAACTGGTTATGGCCCTGGAAGAGGAGTTCGAGACAGAGATTCCTGATGACAAGGCAGAGACCATTACTACCGTTAAGCAGGCGGTCGATTATATTAACGCGGCCAGCTGATTCAAGTCAGGCTGAAAGTCCGGGATTATAGGCAGGGATCGCTGCTCCCGGAGGATCTCCAGGGGGCTGTTGTTTCTCAGGCAGAGATCAACGACCCTTCAAATAGATGGCATCACAGCAGTTTGCTGCTTGCCGGTTCATGAATGAGGTGTATTCCACATGTCTAAACGCAGGGTAGTGGTGACGGGTCTTGGCCTGGTCACGCCGGTGGGAAATGATGTGAAAACAACCTGGGAGAATATTCTTGCAGGCAAAAGCGGTATCCGTGCGGTAACCAGCTTTGATATTTCCAAATTCAGTGTGCGCTTCGGCGGCACCATCGAAGACTTCGATATCACTGAATACATCTCCTTGAAAGAGTCGCGCAAGATGGATCCCTTTATCCACTACGGCATGGCGGCGGGTATCCAGGCAGTACGGGATTCAGGGCTGGAGACAACGGAAGAGAATGCCGAGCGCATCGGTGTAGCGATTGGTGCCGGCATTGGCGGCATCTTCACCATCGAAAATAATTACCACACTTATCTGGAGAAGGGACCACGCCGTATCTCTCCATTTTTCGTTCCCTCGGCAATCATCAATATGGTTGCCGGCAACCTCTCCATCATGTATGGATACAAGGGGCCGAATATTGCGATCGTCTCGGCTTGCAGCACCGGCGCGCACAACATTGGCGATGCAGTGCGTATGATTCAGTACGGCACGGTCGACGCCATGGTCGCCGGTGGTTCGGAGTATGCCACGACGCCGATCGGCATTGGCGGTTTCGCCGCTGCAAGAGCCCTGTCCACACGAAACGATGACCCGCAGGCAGCCAGCCGTCCATGGGACAAGGAGCGTGATGGTTTTGTCCTCGGTGACGGCGCCGGGGTGATGGTGGTCGAAGAGCTGGAGCACGCGCGTGCGCGCGGCGCAAAAATATATGCCGAAATCAGTGGTGTGGCGATGAACTCCGATGCCTACCATATGACGTCACCCTCGCCAAATGGCGCGGGCGCCGGACGCTGTATGGAACTGGCGCTGGAAGATGCTGGCATGAATGCAGAAGATGTGGACTATATCAATGCACACGGCACATCGACGCCTGCGGGGGATGCGGCTGAAACCAATGGCATTAAGTCCGCCTTTGGCGGGCATGCGAAAAAACTCTGCGTGAGTTCGACCAAGTCGATGATTGGTCATCTGTTGGGCGCGGCTGGCGGTGTGGAGGCGATATTTGCGACACTGGCTCTCAGGGATCAGGTTGTTCCTCCAACCATCAACTACACCACTCCCGATCCCGAGTGTGATCTCGATTATGTGCCGAACACAGCCCGTGAAATGGAACTGAACGTCACCATGTCCAACTCTTTTGGCTTTGGCGGCACCAACGGTACACTGATCTTCAAGAAATATCAGGGGTGATTGTTAACGGTCGCAGCGGCGACTCGCTTGCCGTTCTTGATCGTGGCTTGCAATATGGCGATGGACTCTTCGAGACCATCGCTTTTATTCATGGCAATGCCCCCCTGTGGGATCGCCACATGACGCGTCTCTCAGCAGGGTGCAGGGCTCTCGCTCTTCCACTGCAGGATACAGCCGGACTTGCACAGGAGGCTCGTCAACTTCTCCAAAGTGAAGATGCGCTTTTTGGCAGGCATGTCGTCAAAATCATCATTACCCGTGGAGAGCATGGTTCAGGCTATTTCCCCGGGGAAGGTGAAGCGACCCGCATTCTCTATAGACGTGACTGGCCTCAAAGAGCACAACAGGGTATCGCCTTGCATCGCTGTCAAACCCGGCTGGCAACAGGCTCTCCACTTGCCGGTCTCAAAACCCTGAACCGGCTGGAGCAGGTGATAGCGGCCGCAGAGATCAGAGAAGCGGGTTTTCAGGAAGGTCTCCTGTGCGATGCGGATGGTTTCATGGTTGAAGCCTTGATGAGTAATCTCTTCTGGTTGAAACAGGATGTTCTGTATACATCTTTACTGGACCGTTGTGGCGTCAGCGGAGTGATGCGCGCCGAAGTGATCGAGCAGGCTGAGCATTTTGGCATGAACGTGCGCGAAGTCAGGGAAACACCTGACACGCTGGAGTCGGCGCAGGCTGTGTTTCTGACCAATGCGTTGGGACTGACTGCTGTCAGCGAATTCTCCGGGAGAGTCATGGATGTCGATGCTGTGCCGATAAAGCTGCGTAATGCGATACAGCAGCTGCTCTCTTGAATG
>JAIVTC010000117.1:0-2177 GCA_048629055.1 Candidatus Bathyarchaeota archaeon | reverse complement strand
GTTGACGCGCACCAGGAAACACAACAATTCCAGACCGAAGTTTCACAGATTTTGAATCTGGTGATTCGCTCGCTCTATTCGAATAAGGAGATTTTTCTGCGCGAGCTGATCTCCAATGCTTCTGACGCTGCTGAAAAACTCCGTTTTGAAGCACTCTCCAATGATGCGCTGTATGAAGGCGATGCCGATCTCTCGATTCGTTTGAGCGTGGACAAGGAGAATCGCACCCTCACCATCTCTGACAATGGCATTGGCATGAACCGCGAAGAGGTGGCTGAAAATATCGGCACCATAGCGCGTTCCGGCACCAGGGCTTTTTTTGAATCGATGTCCGGTGACGATGTCAAGGACAGCCGCCTGATCGGCCAGTTCGGCGTCGGCTTCTACTCGGCCTATATCGTGGCGGATCGCGTCACGCTGATCAGCCGCCGCGCAGGTGATGATGCGGAAAATGGCGTCAAATGGGAATCCGACGGCAAAGGCTCTTTCACCATCGAGACAGTCGATAAGAGGGGCAGGGGCACGGATGTCATCCTGCACCTGAAAGAGGATGAAGATGAGTTTCTCGAGGGTTACCGTCTGCGTTCAGTGATCAGCAAATTTTCTGACCACATCTCCATGCCTGTGATGATGCTGAAGGAGGTTTTTTCTGCAGCGGATGAGGGTGAGGATGAAGAGAAGCAAAAGGCCGAACCCGAATGGGAGCAGGTGAATACCGGAACTGCCCTGTGGATGCGCTCAAAGTCGGAAATCAAGGATGAGGAGTATAGTGAATTCTACAAGCACATCGCGCATGACTTTGAAGATCCGCTGGCGACAATTCACAACCGCGTGGAGGGAACCAACGAATACACCTCGCTGCTGTTCGTTCCCAAGCGCGCGCCTTTTGATTTGTATACCCCTGAGCAGAAGCACGGCGTAAAACTCTATGTGCGCCGCGTCTTCATCATGGACGAAGCCGAGCAGCTAATGCCCCGCTACCTGCGCTTCATCAAGGGCGTTGTCGATGCCGACGACCTGCCACTGAATGTCTCGCGTGAAATTTTGCAGCACAGCAAGAAGATCCACTCGATTCGCAACGCCAATGTCAAACGGGTTCTGACGTTGCTGGAGAAGATGGCGAAAAATGATGCAGAGGATTACCAGACCTTTTGGGATGCCTTCGGCAAGGTGCTCAAGGAGGGGCCGGCTGAAGATGCTGCCAATATGGAACGCATCGCCGGGTTGCTGCGTTTTGTCTCGACCACCTCGGAAGGTGATGCTGAAAACGTTTCACTGGATGGCTATATCGAGCGTATGCAGGATGAGCAGCAGAAGATCTACTACATGACTGCAGATTCAATTGCTGCCGCAAAATACAGTCCTCATCTTGAAGTCTTCAAAAAGCATGATATCGAGGTGCTGCTGCTGACCGATCATGTCGATGAGTGGCTGGTTTCCCACCTGCATGAATACAAGGGAAAACAGTTGCAGTCAGTCGCCAAGGGTGAAGTTGATCTCGAAAATTTCGACACTGAAGAGCAGAAGAAGAGTCATAAAAAGAGCACCAAGAAGCAGAAAAAGTTTTTGAAGCGCATCAGGAAGGCGCTGGCCGGCAAGGTGAAAGAGGTGCGTCTCAGCCAGCGTCTGACAGAGTCGCCGGCCTGCCTGGTCGTCGAAGACCATGACATGAGCCAGAATCTGGCGCGAGTTCTGCAGCAGATGGGACAGGATGCCCCGGCGATCATACCGACGCTGGAGATCAACCTGGATCATCCTGTGGTCAGCAAACTCCAGTCGACTGAAGATCAGCAGGAGTTTGAGGATCTTGGCAGTGTGATCTTTGACCAGGCCTTGCTGGCTGAAGGCGGCAAGCTGGAAGACCCTGCAGGCTTCGTGCGTCGTCTCAACGGCTTGCTGGCCGAGGTCAAGTAAGGAATGAGTACTGAGTAGCGAGTACTCAGTCCTCGCTACTCAGTACTCGCTACTTTCTTTTGTTGGAGAGATTTTTATGAGCGTACTTGTTGGACGCGAAGCGCCGGATTTTACCGCCCGTGCAGTGCTGGGTGACGGCGCTATTGTTGATGACTTCAGCTTTTCCGATGTAACCAAAGGAAAATATGCTGTACTTTTCTTCTATCCGCATGACTTCACATTTGTCTGTCCCTCCGAGTTGATTGCATTTGATCATCGCCTGA
>JAIVTC010000116.1:0-4162 GCA_048629055.1 Candidatus Bathyarchaeota archaeon | reverse complement strand
AAACCACCCCCGGTGCGGAAACCACCGCCTCCACCCAGACCTCCGCCTCCTAATCCTCCACCTCCCCATGAACCTCCACCACCGGGAAAAGGGAAGCGCCAGGTGCTTGTGCGTCGGCCTATGCTGCGGTTTCCAAAAGGGGAGTTGGAGCTTGTCGGGCGATATCGTTGTTCACGGCGAATGGTTTTCCACAAATCACCGGAGTTAGCGAGCCCCTGCAGAAACTGGTTGAGCATCAGGGTGAGTGCGGCGCCATTGCCGAAGACGGAATGGATGTCGTCAAAACGCTGGTTTTTGAAATTGCGTCGAACCTGTTCGAGATCCGCGAGCCTGGAGAGATGCTTGTCATGAGCGCGCTTGTTTTCGCGCAGGCTTTGCTGAATCTCTCCGAGGCGTTGCTCGGCGGCTGGCAACTCACTGACCAGCAGATCATCTTCCGCGGTCGTGGTGAGGCGTGCATAGCGATAGAGGGTGTCCATGTTCTCCCGCTTCAGACTGGCGGCAAGCGTGTCGATTGCCTCTTTGAAGCGCGCATCGTCGCCAGTGGCGTAATTCGCCTTCTGCTGCATCAGTTGCATGATCTTCTCTTCATGCTGGCTGATGGCGTCGTCGATCTCGTCGAGCTGTTGTTCGGCCTCCTGATGCGCCTGGCGAAGCACAGGAATACCATCTTTCTCCGCTGCGTTCTGCTCCAGCTCTTCGAGTGCTGCAAACTCCTTGTCTGCCGCTGCACGTTGATGCTCTGCATGCTCCTTCAGGCGGGCCGGAATCACCAGCAGCCTGGCGTAGTTGGGTCTGGCGGCGTGATATTTACACAGCCTTGCGATCCACTTGTCGAGAAAACGGGTGAGAGGATTGGCGGAGTATGAGGAAGTTCCGTAGCCGCGCTTCCATAGATAGGAGAACAGCGGATCACTCTCGTAGGGTTCTCCTTTCTCCTCACGGTTGTGCTGCGCCTCCTGCGTCTTCTCATCAGCCTGGCCGGCGATGCGGTCTGCCTCCTCTGCATCCTGCTGCTGACTGCTATAGGTTGAGTCGAGTTGTAGATGCTGGCGAGTGGTTGTCTCCTGGTCATCCAGTGCCGTTGCAGCTGCAGCGACCCGGTCGCTCTGCGTCTCTCGCTGTTGTTCCAGTTGTTGTTGACCACTGCGCGCCTTTTCAAGTCGGGCCGAGAGTTCAGACAATGCATCGTTGCGCTGTTGCAGCAGTTCCCTGACCCGCAAGTCCGCCGTTTCAAATCCCGCCGCTACCTCGCCGCTGATGATGTTGTCGAGGCGGATTTTTGCCAGTTGACGGTAATTTTGTGTCTGCTGTTGCTGCAGGCTGAGCAGGCTATCGCTGGCCAGCTGAATCTGGCGGTCGGACTCATCCACCTGCTGATGCAGTTGCCGCAGAGTCAGGTTGATGCTTTGCAGGGCATTGCGGCCACTCAACATAATGTAACTTCTCAAAAAACCCGTGTAAGTGCCGTCATTGCGAGGGAGCCTAAGCGACCGCGGCAACCTCCAAACCAGATTGCCGCGTCGCCTCCAGCTCCTCGCAATGACATCTGTTTTAATAAAATGTATTCAATGCATGGAGTTGTTGAGATGTTACAACATAATTTGCTTCCTACCATGATGTGATTTTCGCCCCGGTGGTAGCGATGCTGTATTCAGGCTCCAGGTAGCCACTCTTTTTCTCTCCGATGCGGCGCTTCTGAATGATGCCATCATCCTGCTTGTCTGCAGCAACTTGCTGATAGATTGAATGTGCAACCCTGAGTCCCCATTTGTCGACAGAGTGGGTCTTGCCATCCTCTTCGTTCATGATCGGCAGGGTCACAGGTTTTCCGCTGGAATCAATCGCTTCGACAATCAGGTAGTAGTTTTTCACTCCACTGATATCGTTGGATTCCCGCCACACGCCACTGCGTTCACCGGGCTGTGAGACTATCCGCAATGTGTAGCTGGAAGCCAGCGTGTGGCGCAGGGATTGAAGCGACTCGTAGGTGTTTAGCGCCGTATCGGTATCACCGGTGCGCAGTGCCGCTATGGCGTTTTGATAGTGGGTGTCGGCGCTCTCTTTTGCACTGTTCATACGCGCGATAGAGTTGATGGCGTCCCGCTCGGAAAGCAGCTCGGCCGGGAGTGCATCCAGGCGGTCGAGGCGGCGGTTTTCCGGCGCCTGGAAGGCCATATACCAGCCTCCCCAGAGCAGCGTCAGCGCCAGTGCAGCTACTCCGAGACGTTTTGACCATTTTCCGCGCTCGATATAGATGCGCGCCAGGGAGGTCTGGAACCCCTCTGCTGGAGGTTTGTAAGTGAATCGGTCCTCCTCCAACGCCTTGACGCCTTCGGCAAGGATGCTGTCAGGTACCTCGATCCCCTGGGAGGCATAGAGCTTGCGCAGACGTTCGATGAGCTTCTGCTCGCGCTCACCGGAGTGCAGTTCGCGGTCCACCAGCAGCTTCTGGTGGCGCAGGGTATCGACCACATCCATGGCCATCATCACCTCATCCAGGGGAGCCTTGTTAGTCAAAGGTTTTGTCATAAGATAGCGAGGTTACGCCTCAGGCTGACTAAACATAAAAAATCTTTGTCTCTCGCCAAGACGCAAAGACCGCAAAGGGGTTTCCTTGGCGTGCTTAGCGCCTTTGCGAGAGTTATTGTGAAAATTTGACTCATTTTATAGATGTTGACCACTCAAGGATTGCCAGGTGCGCCGGATAACCAGCTTCAGGATGCAGTAAAGTTGTCGATGGGCAGTGCCTTGCCTGACTCGACAAGGTGCGCGATGCGTGTTTTGCCATCCTCCACCGCGATACGGATCTCCTCGGCATTTTTGGTGCTCAGTTCGCGCATCTCATTGATGATCAACAGCGACTTCTCCTGAAAATCAGTGACTGAATCAACCAGTTTTTTGACTGATTCGGCGCGTATCGTCGGGCCATAGCCGGCTTTTACAGCCTCCTCCTGGATCTTGCCGCCGATGTCAGCCAGATCCTCGAGACTTTTGCTGACGCCATCTTTCATGGCATTCAGTGTGCGAGTGCTTTCATTCAGGCCGAAGAGCCCGGTGAATGAAGCGCTGAGGGCGGTAAAAACATTTTCATTGGTGCCGAAGAAGCTGATAGCCTGCTGGTAGACCCGCTCCTTGATGCTGCTGATCTGATTCAGCCGCGCCATGATTACCTCGGAGGTGTTGTAGCTTACCGTCAGGTTATCAGAGAGATCCTTGGTAATCTGGTAGCGCCGGTCTTCATCCTGGACGCCGCGAATTTCAAGATCACGCGCCATCTCCAGCTTTGCCCTTTCAGCGGCATCATCACCTGTGTAGGCGTCGACGGTTTTCATGGCGGACTCCAGTGCGCCCTTGGTCCCTTCGAGTTTTTCATCCGCCTTTTTCAGCACCTCCAGCGCCAGCACTTCAGACTGCTTCAGGGAACCGCGAAAATCCTGATAGGCATTGAGAATCAGCTGCTCCCGCTCGATCTGATCTTTCGAGTCAGCCGCGACTTCCAGGTAGACCTGCTTGATCTTATCGAAGCGCTGAGGAATGTCGCCGCGCGTGACTTTCATCCACACGTTGCCAATCCGCTCGAAGGTATCGATCTTGCCGTCCTCCAGCTGATCCACCATGCTCTTGGCGTCTTCACGGATGCTGTTGAAGGAGTTGGTGATGTCTTCATAGCGCTGGCCGATATGCATGGAATCGATCTGTTCCCGCACGACCTGGTTGAACAGGGAGGCCTGATTGAGGGTGCGTGCGATAGCGATGGTTTTCTCTTCGTCGAGATCCGAGATTTGTTCGATCAGGGAGATAATCGGTGCATCTTCGGTGGTTTCGGGAACCAGCCCAAGGTCCCGTAGCCCATTCATCGCCTTGTCGAGTTGTTTCATGGGTGAGATTGTGACGCTCATTATTTTTTCTCCTTTGATTTAAACTGTGGGCAGACAAACGTGAGCCTGAAAAAGAGTATGTTGGAATACCCGGCTCTTACTTTAAATTGCTTTTTGTTGTTGCAGTGTAATTAGGTGGCGGATAAATCACAATTGCTGATTTATCCATGATTGTCGTCACCAATGGAGTCAACAATAATCGTTTCTTTACATGCCTGTCATTGACTAAAAAACCCTGCTCTAAGGCAGGGTCAGGGGATATGATTCTGGAGTCCTTGCTC
>JAIVTC010000115.1:0-4548 GCA_048629055.1 Candidatus Bathyarchaeota archaeon | reverse complement strand
ATCGGGATGCAGCGCTGAGCGAGCAGGTGCGGGAGTCATCACCCCGGCAGCTTGCCGGGTGGCAGCCTGGCTTTGCGGACAAGCGTTTACAAGAGCTCTATTTCCGCTATCGCGCTCGCAACTGGCCTGAGAGCCTCACAGGCGATGAACAGCAGAGATGGCGCGAGTTCTGCGACGCCAGAAATCTGCGCGCAGAGCAGGGTGCTGTGCTGACGCTGGAGGCTTATCAGGAGTTAATCACCGAGTTGCGAACGACTGAGCTGACAGAGGAGAAGCAGGCTATTCTTGATGATATGGAGAAATGGCCGAGGGAGATCGGGTTGTAATAATTCCCCTCACCCCAGCCCTCTCCCGGAGGGAGAGGGGGTTAGCTCCTTCTCCCCTGGGGAGAAGGTTGGGATGAGGGGGCAGAATCTACCGCTGCGGTCCGATATTAAAAGCCATCGAAAGACGTGACTGCTGGCTGTGATTCTCAGTGACTTCATGCGCAAGATCGGGAGGAAACATCAACATCACTCCTGCTTGCGGGGAAATTTTCAGCGCTTGTTCCGGCAGATGCATGAGGATATCTCCCGACCCTTCAGGAACATCCAGGTAATAGACACCAGAGATCAGTTCATAGCCGTCATCGTGGGTGTGCAGGGTTGTGGAGTGTCCGGGTTGCATCTGATTGAACCAGAAGCTGATCTCCAGTGACTGTTTGCTATCAAGAACCTGGTGCGCGCAATCGAAGATCACCTCGAGCAGAGGTTCAATCTCCGTGAATGCATCGCGGGATGGATAGATATTTTCATATCGGCCATCAAAAAAGTGTGATTTTCTGGTCTCTTGCGCATCTTCCAGGTGTCTGAAACCCTTTATGATCGCATCAAGGTAGCGGGGTTCTGCCGGCAGACGACAGCTGTAGACGCCATCCTGAACCAGTTGCATATTCAACATGTTTTATCTGAGAGTCAATGTGTTTTTAAAGCCATCCATTATTATAACTCTGCTGCTGACGCCGTTGTCACTCAATGCGGCTGAAAGGCTCGACTATCTGGTTGAGTACAAGGGGATATTCTCCAGTTACTCCTGGACGGACGTCTCCATGGCGTCGATCGAGACCGTGAGGGTCGCTGATTGTTCCGGCAGAGGCAGCTGCATGATGTCCCGGGCCACGATGAGTTCCAAAGGATATGCGGTGCTGGAAGCCATCTTCAAGATCCGTTTCCATTATCGCAGTTTCTACCGCCTGAAACCGGCGCATACGCTTGCGTTTGAGATGCGCGAGAAGAAATACAGTAATAAATATCAACCCTATGGATACAAACACTCCCTGTCTGTGCTGCCACGGCAGGGAAGCGGAGTCGATTTCTATAAGCTGTGGTCAAAGGGCGAGCCGCTTCCTGCGTCAGTGAAGCAATTTGTTGCAACGGATCATAAGCCTGCTGAGAAAATCAGGGTGAAGAGAGTGAAGCGCAAGCCTGTTGCCAAACACTCCATTGACCGCCTGGCGCTGCTGCAGATTGTTCGTTCGGCTGCATTGAAAAAAGGGTATGCGGCATCTTTTCCGGGAACCAATGGAAGGAATCAGCTTGAGTTTCGTGTTGCCGTCTTTGCAGCAGAGGAGATCAATGCCGCCGGCAAGCGCTGGAAAACCTGGAAAATCAGGGTCGACGAGCTTGAAAAAGGGGATGACACGGTGTCACTTTTTGTTTGGCTCTCCAGGGATAGCAGGCATATTCCAGTGAAAATTGAAATTGAGAGTAGTTTTGGATCGGCGCGCTTTATCTTAAAATAAAGTTTGCAGTCAAAAAGAAAGTAGGCAGTCGTCAGTATGCAGTTTGCAGTAAGTAAAACAAAAAATGTTACACAGTGCAGCAAAATAGCTTGCAGTTCGGAATGACTTGATTAGGCTTTTGCCAACTGCCAACTGCCAACTGCCAACTGCCAACTGCCAACTGCCAACTGCCAACTGCCAACTGCCACCTGCCAACTGCCAACTGCCAACTGCATTCAAGAATCAAACAAAGAGTGTTGCTGCGTCGGGCTGGTAGATGCCTTCGATTTCCAGCGTGATGTGGGAGACATGCGGCATTTTGCCCTTGATCTCGGCTTCGATCTCATCGATGATCTGCTCAGCGTGGCTCATGGTGACCTGTACCGATGCGCGCGCCGAGGCGTAGCTGCGCACCTGTTGTTGATTGCGGCGTGCGGCAGGAACCTGTGCCAGGATGTCATCACGCTGCTTGACAAACTCCTGCTGCAGACGGGGCACCAGCGCCTCTTCACGCAGTTCGATCTCGGCGACCAGGATGGTGTGGTTTTCGTCCAGGACGATGGAGCGCAGGTCATGGTGGCGTTCGACCTCCTTGTGGTTTTCGATGACGCGCCTGAAGAGCGCCTCGGCGGCAGGGTCGCGCATGTCCGCCAGGTAGCGCATGTTGGTGTAGCCAAGATAGAAGGCGATAAAGGCCAGCATCACGGCAATCAGTGCCGAGAACAGGATATCCCATTCGCCATGGCCGGTGATGGCGGTCAGGCCAATGCCGAAAGCGGCAAACAACAGACCAATCATGGCGACGGAGTCCTCCAGCACCACGGCGACCAGGGTTGGATCATCGGATTTGTTCAGATAGCTGAACGGGTTGCTGAATCCATCTTTGCGCATTTCATGCAGAAACTGTTTAAAGGCGACCAGGAAGGAGTAGCCCTCGAGCACAAAGGCGATGGCCAGCACCACCAGGTTGAGCCACAGCGGATCGATGCTGTAGTCAAGAAACTGAATCGGAGGGGCGGCCTCGGTATGCCCCAGTTTCAGCCATGAATGCCATGCATGCGAGAGGCCGAGACCGGCGCCAATGGAGAACAGGCCGATGGCGCTCCACAGATTCCACAGATATTTTTTTTGCCCGTGACCAAAAGCGTAGGTCTTGTCGGCGGGGCGGTCCGACTCGCGCAAGCCCAGCAGCAGGAACCCCTGGTTGAGGGTGTCCATCAGAGAGTGTACAGCCTCGTTCATCATGGCCGCCGAACCCGAGAATGTAGCGGCAATGAACTTGATCACCGTGACGATCGAGTTGGAGACAATGGCGGTGAGGACTGCTTTTCTGGAGCCGTGTGACATCTGGTTAGTACCTGTATTTGTTATTGCTAGCCTGGGATATCAGTGAGTTTCCCTATTGTCATCTCGAACGCATGTGAGAGATCTTACGCATCGCTAACAAAAGATTTCTCCCGTTGGTCGAAATGACAGATCCATAGGGTGGCGTTTGCGGTAGCGCATCCACCATTTTCCCCGGTGCAATGCACTCCGCTTATTGACACCTGCAACTCTAACTCCCTCTCCCTCCGGGAGAGGGTTGGGGTGAGGGGAAGCCCTGAATCACAGCAACTCTTTCAGCAACACCCGCGAGTTCCGCTGGTAGTTGTAGAGACCGCGTTTTGCCATCGGCAGTGATTTTACCTCACCCTGTTTGAATCCGCGCTCCTGAAACCAGTGACTGCTGCTGGTTGTCAGCACAAAAATGCGATTGATGGAGCTCTGTTGCGCCTGCTGCTGCATGTGCGACAGCAGGGTGTCACCGAAGCCCAAATTGCGGTATTCAGGGTGAACTACGACACAGGCCACCTCTGCCATCTTCTCCTTGATGTAAGGGTAGAGCGCTGCACAGGCGATGATCGGGCCGTCGCGTTCAACCACAAAGAAGTGATCGATCTCGGTCTCCAGGATTTCGCGTGAACGCCGCATCAGCACTCCCTCTCTCTCGAGGGGTTCGATCAATGCCAGAATACCGGCGACGTCATCGATTTTTGCCTGGCGAATCTGGTCATAGGGCTCGGTGCTCAGCAGGGCGCCGACACCATCCCTGGTGAACAACTCCTTGAGCAGCACGCCATCACTGTTGCGTGACACCAGGTGCGCACGCTTGACTCCCTTGCGGCATACACAGGCGGCGGTTGATAACAGCAGCTTTGTTTCCAGCGGAAGTTTTTTACGGCGAGCAATCAGCGCATCCGCCTGGGCAGGCGTCAGGTGAGTCAGCATCCTTCCCTTGCCGTCTTTGAGCTCTTTTTCGTCACTCAGCAGAATCAGTTTGTCAGCGCCGACTGCTGCAGCAACTGCCCCGGCGACATCGACGGCGCTGAGGTTAAAGACTTCGCCGGTGGGTGAATAGCCCAGGGGCGGTATCAATACCATGTTGTCGTTGTTCAACTGCTGTTGAATGGCGGCTACATCGATACGCCGCACCTCGCCGGTATAGAGATAGTCGACGCCGTCACGCACGCCGATGGGCATGGCGGTGACAAAGTTCCCGGAGGCGACGCGGATATGCGCCCCGGACATTGGCGAGTTGCTTGACGCTGTCGACAACAGCGCCTCGATCTCGACCCGCACGCTTCCCGCAGCCTCCTTGACGCAGGCGAGGGCGGCGCTGTCGGTAACCCGCAGGCCATTGATATACTCCATGTCGGCGTTGCGCAGAACCAGGCGCTCTTCAATTTGCGGGCGCGAGCCGTGCACCAGAATCAGGTGTATGCCGAGCCCGTGCAGCAAAGCGATGTCAT
>JAIVTC010000114.1:0-3779 GCA_048629055.1 Candidatus Bathyarchaeota archaeon | reverse complement strand
CGATGATCACCAATAACTTTGCCCTTTGTAATGGTCGTTGGCCTACGCAGATCTTGATTGCTACAATTTTCATCGGAGCGCTGTTCCCTGCCTACCTGGCAGGATTGATGTCGGCTTTAGCTGTAGTGGGAATCGCCGTTTTAGGTGTGCTCTTTACTTTCGCTATCTCCTGGGGTTTATCTCGTTCTGTGCTCAAGGGTGAGGTTTCTACATTTAGTCTTGAACTGCCCCCATACAGGCCTCCGCGTATCTTACAAACCATATACACATCCTTGATTGACCGGACCTTGTTCGTGTTATGGAGGGCAGTTGTATTCGCTTTACCTGCTGGGGCGGTTATCTGGCTTCTTGCTAATATTCAAATCGCTGGGACCAGCATCGCCGAGTACACAATCAACTTCCTCAATCCTTTTGGTATCTTGATCGGTCTGAATGGCGTGATCTTGTTGGCCTATATTGTGGCTATACCTGCAAATGAGATCGTTATTCCTACCGTATTGATGCTGACGGTGATGGTATCTGGAATCGGCGGAGTCGGTGAGGGCGCTGGAGTGATGTTTGAGCTCGAGTCGGAGGCCGCCACTTATGCGATTTTGCTTGCTGGCGGATGGACACTGCTAACCGCGATCAACATGATGTTATTCAGCTTGGTGCACAACCCGTGCAGTACGGCAGTTTATACCATGTACAAAGAATCTGGTAGCAAGAAATGGACAACCGTTGCCGCATTGCTCCCACTTGGGTTGGGTTTTGTGCTGACATTCTTCGTAGCCCAGATATGGCGTTTGTTGGGAGGAGTTTGATATGGAAAGATCATTTCAACGCACTTATTTTGGCGCGCCTTGGAATGAGATAGGTTAGTGTGGTTTTTCCAGCACCTCTCGGCCTGACCAAGGCAACCAGATGTCCTACATCGCCGAACTGAAACGCCCCTGACCCCGGCGCGCCTTCTCCCCCGAGCCCGCAGCACATTTGGGATATTTTAATATTAACAGAACGTTTGTTCTGATATAATACAGATAAGTTCCCACTTCTTTAAAGTGCGCGCTGGATTCTTATGCTTATCTTGGATCGCTTGCTGCAGGCCTTCGGGCTGTCGAAAATCTCCACCCAGTTGAATCTCGAGCTGGAGACACAGCTGGTTGATTCGCTTCAGAACCTGGCAGAGCGCGAACATCGCCCCGAGAAAGAGCTCGCAGCCGAGATGCTCACGCACGCGCTTGCACAGCGGGATGAGGCTGAGGTCAGGTTGGAGACCTGGCACACCCTCTCGCCGCGCGAGCAGCAGATTGCCGCGCTGACCTGCCTAGGCTTCACCAACCGCGAGATCGCCTACCAGCTGGTCATCTCGGTCGAAACCGTTAAAACACACGTCCGCAACACACTGCGCAAATTCAACTTGCACAGCAAATTGGAGCTGCGCTACGCGCTGCGTGACTGGGATTTCGAAGCGTGGCGAAAAAGCGGTCTTTAACCCCTTGCTGAAACACCAAGCCCCCACAGCTGGCGGGGCGCAGCAAGACTCACCCCAACCCCTAGCTCCCCCCACAGGTTACTCACTTCTTTCCCCCGCCATTCCCCCCGCAGTGGGATTGTGTTCATGCAGCGAATCCGCTAAGCTGTGGGCATGGATAACCTTCCTGCCCTGCAGCCGGGTCAACTGCACTTAATCCTCGCGGCGCGCGCTGCCCAGCACCAGCTGGTCAATGCGCTGATCGCCCGCCGCGCCCTGGCGGGCCCAGTGCGCGTGCTGGATGGCGGCAACTGTTTCAAAGGCCACCACCTGACGCGTGAACTGCGCCGGGGAACCCCAGACCTGAAAGTCGCCTTGGAAAACGTACACTTGGCACGGGCTTTTACCTGCTACCAGGTAGTTACGCTGCTCAACAGCACCCCAGAGGTGCCCTTCCCCACCATGGTGCTGGAGATATTGAGCACGTTCTACGACGAGCGCGTGCCTTTGGTCGAGCGGCAGCGTCTGCTGGAAACCTGCCTGGTGCAGCTGCACCGCTTGAGCCGTCAGGCTTCGGTCGCGGTGAGTGTTTCGCCGCCCCCCAATGAGGCATCGAGCACCCTGCTGTCTGCTTTGAAAGAGATCGCCAACCATATCTGGCACCTGGAACCGCAGCTGCCGCCGGCCCAATTAAGCTGGTTCTGAGAGGCATCATGGGCCGTACACTGCCTTCAATCACTCAAGTATTCCTGCAGGAGCAAGGGTCCTTCTCCCGTTTCCGGCGTGCCTTGCGGCGCAGCGACCAGTTGGTGTTGGATGACCTGTTCGCGGCTGCCCACCAGCACCTCTCGGCCGCGGCATATGCCTCCCACGCGCTGCCGTTTGAGGTCTTCCTGCTGGCTATGCTGCTTGAAGAGCATAAAGAAGTTATCCGCCTGCGGCAGCTCATCGAAGAGCCCAGCCCGCATCCGGATGAGTGAAACACCTACTAACCCAAACGCAGCCGAAGCTGAAACACAGGGCCTCGAACCCCGTACGCAAACGCGCTACGGCTGGCTTTTGGATTTATATGAAGATGCCCAGCACGGGGTGGCGATTTGGTTTATCAGCTCTGACGGGCAGCGCCAGCGTTTAACGCAGCCTCTCCCGGTCACCTTCTATGTGGATGGGTCCGCGGCGCGCCTGCGTGTCCTATGGCGCTTCTTAGAGCAGCAGCCAGAGCAGGTACGGCTGGCGCGCGCCAGCCGGCGCGACATCTTCGCGGCACAGCCGATGGACCTGCTGTCCGTGCAAGTGCAGCAGCCAGCGGCCCAACCGGCACTCTTCCAGCGCACTGCTGCGGCATTCCCCGATCTCACCTACTACGATGCAGATATCCCCATACAGCTGCGGCATGCGGCACGCTTCGGTACTTTTCCACTGGCTTACTGCCAGGTGACCACAGATCAGCAAGATGTGGTGCAGGACATCCGGGTGCTGGATTCGCCCTGGGAGCTGGACCCCGAAACCGCACCGCTGCGAATCCTCTCACTGGAACCGGATGTCGATCCCGCCCATGCCCCGCCGTCCTATTTGCGCATCCGCACACGCCAGCGCGCCTACCGCTTAGACTTCGACCCGCCGCGCCCCTTCCTGATCAACCTGCGTTCCATTTTGCAGCGCCATGACCCCGATCTGCTGCTCACCGTCTGGGGCGATACCTGGCTGCTACCGCACCTGCTCGAATTATCTGAGCGCTGGCAGATACCGCTGCCGCTCAACCGCGATCTAGGACGGGCTGTCTCTTACCGTAAGGAACGCTCCTATTTCACGTACGGACAGGTTATCTATCGCGGCCAGCAGGTGCACCTGTTCGGGCGCTGGCACATCGATGGCAACAATGCCATGCTGTTCCACGACTATGGCATGGAGGGCATCTTCGAGCTGGCCCGCGTCACCTCGCTTCCCGGACAGACGGTAGCGCGCGTCTCCCCCGGCAGCGGCATCTCTGCCATGCAGATGGTAACTGCCATGCGCCAGGGCATCCTGGTTCCCTGGCATAAGCAGCAGGCGGAAGAACTGAAGACCGCACTGGAACTCTTTCATGCCGACCAGGGTGGGTTGGTCTACCAACCGCTGATCGGACTGCATCAAGATGTGGCAGAGATCGACTTCATCTCGATGTACCCCAGCATCATGGTGCACTTCAACATTTCGCCGGAGACAGTTGGGACCTCCCGTTCCCAGTCTGAGCACATCCCTGAACTTGAGCTGTATGTCGATCGCGACAACCAAGGTTTGATTCCCCGAACGCTGGCACCGCTGCTCGAAAAGCGGATTGCTCTAA
>JAIVTC010000113.1:0-2409 GCA_048629055.1 Candidatus Bathyarchaeota archaeon | reverse complement strand
TTGACCGAATTGGTGATATTGCCATTTTTCAGGTAGTCCTTGACCTGCTCAGCCACCATGATGGCGCAGTTATCCTCTGCCTCGACAGTAGATGCCCCCAGATGCGGAAGCGTCAAACAACGCGGATGCTGCTTCAGCAGGTTGCTTGGGAAATCACAGGCATAGGCGTAGAGATGCCCGGAATCAAGGGCTTCAATCGCCGCAGCATCATCGATGATGCCGTCCCGGGCAAAATTCAGCAACACCGCATTTTTTGGCATCAATGCGATACGGTTGGCATTGATCATATTCCTGGTTCCCTCCACCAGCGGCACATGAAAGGTGACAAAATCAGATTTGGAAAGCAGGTCATCGACGCTCATCGCCTGATGGACTGCAGAGTCGAGCTGCCAGGCGCTTTTGACGGTAATACTCGGGTCGTAGCCGATGACATTCATGCCGAGATTGACGCCTACATTGGCGATGCGGATGCCGATAGCGCCCAGGCCGACAACGCCAAGGGTTCTGCCCGGCAGCTCAAAACCACCAAAATTCTTTTTTCCAGCCTCGACATCCTTGTGAATCTGCTCATCACTCCCTTCAAGGTTGCGCGCAAACTGCCATGCCGGAGCAATATTGCGGGAGGTCATCAGCATCGCTGCGATCACCAGCTCCTTGACCGCATTGGAGTTGGCTCCCGGGGCATTGAAAACCGGGATGCCGCGTTTCGTCATGGCATCGACTGGAATATTATTTACACCGGCGCCGGCGCGCCCTATCGCCTTGATTGAATCGGCAATCTCCATATCATGCATCTTCGCAGAACGCACCAGAATGGCATCCGGTGCAGAACACTCGGATGAGACCTCGTACTCTTCACGGGGAAGACGATCGAGGCCGGTTACGGAGATGTTATTGAGTGTCAGAATTTTATACATTGTTTTCATCCTGGTGAGGATTGTTAGATTTTGTAAACCACAGATAAACACAGATGCACACAGGTATTTCCCTCGTTCCCATGCTCCCGCGTGGGAATGCATATCCTGGTATGGGTTACCACGCTGGAGCGTGGGAACCAGAGTTACACAGATATTTTATCATCCGGAATATGGAGTCCAGCACCTTCCTCATGCGGCGCAATGCTTTGTCGTTTATTGCGCCCTACGACTTGACGGACTCAATGACGCATCATCGGCTATTCTCTCAATAATCGCCTTTATCTGTGTGTATCTGTGTTCATCTGTGGTTGAATTTTTTGTGTTAATTTTGAGAAAGCAACTAACCCCGATTTTTCTCAAATTCGGCCATGAAGTCGACAAGCTTCTGAACTCCCTCTTCCGGCATCGCGTTGTAGATGCTGGCGCGCATTCCACCCACTGATCTATGGCCCTTCAGCGTTACAAGTCCCTGGATTTCCGCCTCTTTAAGAAACAGCGGATCCAGATCCGGATCTGCCAGAGTAAAAGGCACATTCATCCACGAACGGCATCCGGGATCAACCGGATTGGCATAGAAACCGGAGTTATCGATGGCGTCATACAGCAACTTCGCCTTGCGCTCATTGATCTGCGCCATAGCGTCCAAACCACCAAGCTCCTTGAGCCACTGGAACACAAGTCCTGCAAGATACCAGCCATAGGTTGGCGGCGTATTGTACATGGAGCCGTTCTCTGCATGCGTCGCGTATTGAAACATCGTTGGCGTACCGGCCAGCGCATCGCCAATCAGATCGTCACGCACGATCACCAGCGTCAGCCCGGCCGGCCCGATGTTCTTCTGCGCACCGGCATAAATCAGACCGAATTGCGTAACATCGATGGGACGGGAAAGAATCGTCGATGACATGTCTGCAATCAGCGGCTTGTCACCGGTTTGCGGGACGTAGGAGAATTCAACACCGCCAATGGTTTCATTGGGTGTGTAGTGCACATAGGCGGCATCATCCATCAACGTCAGCTGATCCTGCGAGGGAACGCTGGTAAAGTTATCCATCTCTGTGCTGGCAGCGACATTGACATCACAGTAGCGCCCGGCCTCTGCGATCGCCTTTTTGGACCAGGCGCCGGTATTGATATAGTCGGCAACACCAGCTCCCTGCAACAGATTCATTGGAATCATGGAGAACTGTGATGAGGCGCCGCCCTGCAGGAACAGCACCTTGTAGTTCTCGGGAATCCCCATCAACTCACGCAGATCCGCCTCGGCTTGCGCGGCTATGGACATAAAGGCTTTGCCGCGATGGCTCATCTCCATCACCGACATTCCTGTGCTCTGCCACTCAAGCATCTCCTGTTGTGCAATTTGCAGAACCGCTTGCGGCAACGCCGCCGGTCCTGCGCTAAAATTATAAACCCTAGTCATTTTCTGTCAGTTCTCAAAAAGCCAATGTGAATGTCGTCATTGCGAGGGAGCCTAAGCGACTGCGGCACT
>JAIVTC010000112.1:0-12626 GCA_048629055.1 Candidatus Bathyarchaeota archaeon | reverse complement strand
GCAGTTGGCAGTTGGCAAAAGTCAAATCGTATCAGTGCCAACCGGAAACTTTATTTTATTGTTTTGCTGCAAACTGCCAACTGATGACTGCAAACTTTCTTTTTTCTTTTCCTGCCTACTGCTTACTGCTTACTGCCAACTTTCTCTTCAGGCTTAGGCGTCTGGCGCAGTTTGATATGCAATTCACGCAGCTGCGCCGTAGAGACCTCTGTCGGCGCTCCGGTCAACAGGCAGCTGGCTGACTGGGTTTTCGGGAAGGCCATGACGTCGCGAATGGAGTCGGCGCCGGCCATCAGCATCACCAGCCGATCCAGGCCGAAAGCGAGTCCGCCGTGGGGTGGGCAGCCATACTTCAATGCTGTCAGCAAAAAGCCGAATTTATCCTCGGCCTGCTGTGCATCGATGCCCAGCAATCCCAGCACCTGCTGCTGGATCTCCTCCTTGTGGATACGAATCGAGCCGCCGCCGATCTCGGAGCCGTTCAGCACCATGTCATAGGCGCGCGACATTGTGGAGCCCGGATCACTCTGCAGCATATCCTCCTGTTCAACTTTCGGGGCCGTAAAGGGGTGATGCAGCGCCTCCCAGCGTTGACTCCCCTCGTCATATTCAAACATCGGGAAGTCGACGATCCATACAGGTTCCCAGTCCCCCTGCAGCAAGTCTCGATCGGCGCCCAGTTTATCGCGCAAGGCGCCGAGCGCCTCATTGACAACCTTCGCCTTGTCGGCGCCAAAGAAGATAAGATCTCCATCTTCGGCGCCCGTGCGCTGCATGATGCCGCTGATGGTTTCATCGGGCAGAAACTTCAGGATTGGCGACTGCAGACCATCACGTCCGTTCGATGCGTCATTGACCTTGATATAGGCTAGTCCCCTCGCCCCGTAGATGCTGACAAATTTGGTATAGCCGTCGATATCCTTGCGCGACAGGGAGTTTCCCTGCGGCAGACGCAATGCGGCAACGCGACCATTGGGATCATTGGCCGGAGCGGAGAAGACCTTGAACTCCACATCCTGCATCAGATCTGCAACATCGATCAGCTCAAGGGGACAGCGCAGGTCGGGACGATCGGTTCCGAAGCGACGCATCGACTCGGCATGGCTCATTCGTGGAAATGGATCAGGGAGCTTGACATTCAGCACACTGGAAAAGAGCGAGCGAATCATCTCCTCCATCACTCCCATGATCTGCTCTTCATCGATAAAGGACATCTCCACATCGATCTGGGTGAACTCGGGCTGGCGGTCAGCACGCAGATCCTCATCACGAAAACAGCGCACGATCTGGTAGTAACGATCCATGCCCGACATCATCAGCAACTGCTTGAAGAGCTGCGGCGATTGCGGCAGGGCAAAGAATTTGCCATCGTGGGTGCGGCTAGGCACCAGGTAATCGCGCGCGCCTTCGGGAGTGGCGCGTGTCAGCATCGGCGTTTCGATATCGAGAAAACCCCGGTCATCGAGAAAGTGACGCAGATGGCGAGTGACAGCAGCGCGCAACTGTATGCGTTTTTGCATCTCGTCGCGGCGCAGATCGATATAGCGATAGCGCAGACGCAGATCTTCGCCAATATGATCCTCATCCATCTGGATCGGTGGAGTCTCTGCATGGTTCAAAATTTCAAGCTCTTTGCCCAGAATCTCGATTTCACCTGTCGGCAGCTCTGCATTGACCGTCCCTTCCGGACGCTCCCTGACCAGCCCCTTGATGCGCAGCACGAACTCATTGCGCACATGCTCGGCTGTCGCAAAGACATCCTCGATATCAGGATCATAAACGATCTGCACCAGACCTTCCCGATCACGCAGGTCGATAAAAATCACCCCGCCATGATCGCGCCGTCGATGAACCCATCCACAGAGTTCTACTGTCTGACCGATATGCTCGGCATTTAGTTGTCCACAATAATGAGTACGCATCAAATTCTGTTCCACAATAAAACAAGGAAATCCCCCTCAATCCCCCTTTGACAAAGGAGGAGGCTTCTCAATTTCCCTTTGTTAAGAGACGGGAGACTTCTCAATTCCCCCCTTTGTAAAAGGGGGTTAGGGGGGGATTCAGTTACAAGCGCATTTACTGCTGCCGCAGGAGTGGCTTGATTTCGAGGCTGAAGATTCACCTGAGTCGGAACCGGAATCAGCGACATTTTTCTTTTTTCCGCCTTTAAAGTCCGTCTCATACCAGCCACCACCCTTGAGGCGGAATCCCGGCGCCGAGAGCATCTTTTTTAGTGCTGGATTGCCACAGGCGGGACACTCGGTCAGCACTTTATCGCTGATTTTCTGCATCGCCTCCATTTCGTGACCACACTCTTCACAACAGTATTCATAAATTGGCATCGTGTTTACTCCTCCTCCGACACAATAAAGCGCGGGATTTTACCACAAAGTCTGTTATTAAGGGATGAGGCAGAAATTAAAGTGCCTCATCCCTAACCACAGAACACGGACCACACTGAATTTTTTTCTTTTCCGTGTGGTCCGTGTGTTCCGTGGTTGATTAGTTAAACGTCACGCTCTCGACAGATGCGCTTCAGCTCTCAGGTCGAACTGAGATCAACCGCTATACGTTTGCAGTCGATATGGCGGGCAAACACCGCATCGTCGGGAAATTTCTGGGCAATGATCCAGATTTGCGGCAGATGCTCCAGTGTCTCCATCGACTGCAGTGACTGGCTGGTGCGTTCCTGGTCAAAGAATGCAAAGGGTTCATCCAGAAACAGAAACTGATCGCCTTTGAGAGCATCATTAGCAAGCGCTTGTGACATGCTGAGTCGAACCGCCAGCAGCACCTGACGCTGGGTTCCGCTGGAGACCTCGTCGAATTCCAGGAAATCACCCTTCTTGGAGGAGAACAGTTGTACATCCAGATCATCATCCAGTTTGATATGCTGGTATTGTCCCTGGGTCAGATGCGGAAGAATATTGCCCGCCCCGTCCCGCAATTCACGATTGAATTTTTTGGCAACACGCTCAATGGCGCCATCAAGCAGTTGCGTCGCCAGCGCCCTGACCTTGATCTGATGACTGTTCTCTTCGACGGTATGCTGAAAGCTGTTCTGCTGATGTTGCAAGCCTGTTGCGCGGCGAACACGATCGCGCTCCCCGGCGATCTTCTCATCCAGCTCCTTGAGTCTCTCCTCCTGAAGATTGATCACCTGGTTGAGCCAGGTGGTCTCACGGTTGGCGCCTGCCTGCACATCCTTGTCACTGGCCTGGTGCAGCTTCAACCACGACAGCAGGGTTGATGTCTGGGCAGCATCGATCTGCAGTTCCACATCGTCTGCATTGAGACCCAGCAGTTTGAGGTCTTCACCGCTATTGCGCTGTTCCACACTTGTTTCAAATAACTGATGGTAGTCGCCACTTCCTGATGCCAACAGCCGCAATCTGGAAGCTGCCGAGGAACCGCTTTTCCATAACAGCAGTGCAATCAGGCCAAATGCGCCGGCGAGATAGACGAGCAGGGGAAGAAACGCATCACTCCAAAAAGGGATTTTTGCCAGCAGATCGTGCAGCACCACGGATACGGCGCGGTCAGGAAGCAGGGTTATCATCAGCCAGATTGCCGCCAGCATCGCTCCGGACAACAACAGCAGCATCTCGTAAAAACGTGATTTTCCTCTTCTTGATTTCGCCGCCTGGTATTCGTTCAGCGTCGCCAGATAGACTCCGGTTTTCTCCTGCAGCTCTTCTCCGCGCTGTTCACAGCCATCGCAGGCGGCATCGATGGATGCGCGCTGCGTCTCCATCTCCTGCAGATAATCCGGTATGACAGCCAGATCTTCCAACTCCTCCTGTAGATGGATATGCTGCGAATCGGCATTCACCATGCCTTTTCGGAAGTGGGCTATTTCCCGCTCAAACTCATCACGTGCTTTTTCCAGACTGAGAATGCCCGCCATGCTCTTGATCGCATCACTGTGGGGATGAGGGGAGGTGAGTTCACGCTGGGCCAGGTAGAAAGATTCGATATATTCATCATACTTGATGCCAAGAATCTGCTGTAACTGCAGCTTGACGGCATCCGCACCCTTGGTGACATGTTCATCTTCGCCGACAATCGACAGCCTGGCGCTATGGTTGCCGTCTGAATCAAGATGGCGTGTAATTTCATACTCCTTGCCATCCGCCGCCACAAAGCGCAGCATCACCAGGCAGCGGTTCTCACCCCAGCGAATCACTTTCTGGCGGCTCTTCTCATCCAGAGACCAGGTGCGCCCAAACAGCGCAAAGCAGATGGTTTCACCAATGCTGCTTTTTCCGGACTCATTCGGGCCACTGATGCCGATTACTCCCTGTTGCGGCAGATCTTCCAGCAGCAGGGTTCCATATTTCAGGACATTTTTTGCATAGAGACGGGTAATGATCATGCGCGCTCTCCACCCTCGAGTAATGGTATCAGCTGGCTTACGGAAAGTTTGACCGCCTCATCGTAGAGTTCCACATCAAATTGTCCGCCGGCATTCAAGCGGTGTTCACGCTCTTCGGCGCAGTAGGCTTCAAATTCCTGCAGAACTTTTGGTTTATCTTGTGACATTCCCGGAGGACCTCCTGAAAAAATATGTGTTGTTTGCGTCGTCACGTAAACGGATCAGATCCCGCATAGTATAACCCATGGGAGCTCTAATCTAATCGCTACGCGCTTAGATTAGAGTCCCCATTCAAGTTTATCTACGGGGGAAGGGGCATAAATCAATGACTTATAGCAGGTTTGGCATTTCCCTTCCCCCGAACCCCCATCCCTTCGATGCAATCAGAGTTTAGTTTCCCTATGCAATAAGCCGAAGACGCACATCCAGATCACTAAAATCAACAGACTGCAGCTCCACCTGTACGATTTGATCCAGCTCCATTGCGGATGTGCGCCGCAGACGACACTCCAGTGCAAGTTCCGGCACGATCAGCGTCGCTCTGCGCTCATCAAGCGCCACAATGACCGCTACACCGCGCCAATTTTTCTGACGCTTCAACCACGCCAGCTTCCAGTGCTGATTGGAGAAGCGTTCAGCACGTCTGATCACAGATGATGCCGCCACCGAGGCGCCAATGCGCTCGGTAATCTCCTCATGACTCAATAATGGCTGCTGACGTAAAAAGCTTCTGATCTGCTGATGCGTCAGCAGGTCCGGATAGCGTCGCAAAGGACTGGTTACGCGCGTATAGGAGTCAAGCCCCAGGCCGGAATGCCGCTCAGCCTGTGTGGCCATGCGCGAAGGCTTGAACTTGCGTCGACAGGCAAAGTTGGCAGCCAGGCCCTGTGGTTGCAGCTCCTCTTCCGGAGGGGGTTGATTGGCAAAGGGAATCGGGATATCGTGCTCGATCGCGAACAGGGATACAGCCTCCCCGGCCGACAGCATTGCCTCGGCAACCATCTCCCTGCTGCCGCCTCGCTCCAGAGGACGAATTACGACCTCCTCCTCCCTGATGCGCACACTCACCTCCGGCAGATCCAGTGAAATGGCGCCCTCTTCATGACGCCGCCGGCGAAAGCGCCCCGTCACTTCCAGCATTTCCGCAAAACGGCTCTGCAGTTGCTCGTCCGCCTCAGCGTAGCTCAGACGCGTCACCTCGACTGTAGCCGGCTGGATTTCGATATCCGACAGGCGTCCATCCCCGCCCACTTCGAAACTGACTGACAACACAGGTGTCTGCTGCTGCAAACCAAGCCCCAGCTGCTGCGTGACAGCATGCGGAAACATCGGGATCAGCGCCTCGGGAAGATAGAGATTGGCTCCGCGTTCACGTGCAGCTTCGTCCAGAGAAGAGCCCGGAGGCGCCAGTGCAGCAACATCTGCAATATGCACCCATAAACGATTGCCCTGAATCGAGATAGCATCATCCGGATCGGTACTGCCTTCATCATCAATGGCAAATGCAGGCAGAGCGGTCAGATCAACCCGATCCTCCTGTGCAACTTGCGGAACCTCGACCCGTGGTTCGTCCATTGCTGCGCCTGCACGCAGTGGATGGATGTTGAATTCATGCTCCCAGTAACCGGTTTTCAACAGCAGCTGGTGCGCATGCCGCTCATCCTCGGAAAGCCCGAGCGCCTTCATGATGCGGCTGCCTGTCGCCTGCCCCAGCGCCACTCTTTCGACCTCCTGCAGTTGTTTTCGATCATCCTCATCCATGCGCCCCTCTTGCAGGCGTGCAATCATCGCATCCCATACCGCCTTACGCTGCGCCTTTTGATCACGCTCCGCCTTGTCTGCGGCTATCTCGTCAGCACCCCTTGCAGTAATGGCAGCAACGCTGCCGGTAAAATAGAGACCCTCCTGCAGCAACCGCAGCGCAGACCAGCAGGTCGCCGGGGTGTCGTCCCCATAGAGGAGATCGGCAAATTCGGACAAGCCGAGCGACTCTCCCTGAAGCAACTCCACAGCATCGTCAAGATCCGGCTCGCCGGCATCGAGTGCTTCCAGGTCTGCGACAGGTCCGGCGTGAATAAACTGGATATCCTTCTCCCGGACACGTTTGCTATTCCTGGTTCTCCCCTTGCCGAACTCGATATCGATCTTGTCGCTGATGGCAGTAATACGTGCCGGACGACTTTTGTACAACACCAGATTATTGACTGAAAAATTCCCCATCGGGCTCACGTTTTGATACTCGGATGGCGTATCATACTCCCCTTGTTCACCACCCTGCCCCCCCATGCGTAAAAAAATTCGCCTCATCGACAAGTTGCTGTTTAAATTCACCGGCATGCTGCGCTGCCGCATCATCCGGGGCAATCAGGGCGAGCCCTATCTGGAACGCTATCACCTGTTTCGCCTGCCCGGAGGCGGCGGCGCCTATATCCACCGTTTTCTCTCCAGTGACCCGGATCGAGGCCTGCATGACCACCCCTGGAACCGTGCGCTCGGCATCGTGCTGGCCGGAGGCTATATGGAGCAGCGTCTGGTCAACGACAGGATTGTTGAGCGCCATCTCGGAGCAGGCCGGATCAACCGCCTCAGCGGCGACGATTTTCACCGCGTCATCCTGCCTCACGAGCATCATGCATGGACATTTTTCATGCACACTGCAAAAGTCAGGGATTGGGGTTTTTTAACCGTCGGCAGCGATGGCAAACAACGCTATACCGAACATGACAAGGTCAATGAGGAGGGCTCCCATCATCGCTGGTGGAAGCACGCGTCCAGGGGAAGAGATGCAGCACGGGAGGCATTGCATAGCTGACAACCCTAAAACCCCGCAATTGATCACTTGATCAAGCTTCACTGTTGCGTCATGCTTGATGCAACAACATCTCAAAGATAAAAACATCCATCATGAACAATTGCCAACTCTTCGACCTCTCTGATCTTGGCCTGATACGCGCCAGCGGTGATGACAGTGAACATTTTCTGCAGGGACAACTCACTAACGACATCACGGAAGTCACATCAGAACATAGCCAGCTGAGCGGCTACTGCACGCCAAAAGGACGCCTGCTCGCGACCATGAGGGTGATTTCCCATGGCGGGGATTTTTTGCTGCTGATGCCCCGGGAACGGCTCGCACCTGTGCTGCAGCGTCTGAGTATGTTTGTATTGATGTCAAAGGTGACGCTCAGCGACGCCTCCGACGAACTGCAGGCCCTCGGACTCTATGGCGACTGCGCCGCATCGCTGCCCGCCGGTGATATGCCCGCAGAAGCGGATGACAGCGTTGCCGCAGAGGATGGCGTCACCATCGTGCGCATTGCCGCCGAGGCGCCACGTTTCCTGCTCATCGGCTCTGCCGGGGCAATCACGCAGCGCCGGCAGCACCTGGCTGAAACCACTACCCCGGCCACAGATCAGCAGTGGCGCCTGCTGGATATCCGCGCAGGACTGCCGACGGTTTTTGATGCCACTGTCGAAGACTTTGTACCGCAAATGCTCAACATGCACCTGGTGAATGGCGTCAGCTTCAGCAAGGGCTGCTACACGGGGCAGGAAATTGTCGCCCGCATGCACTACCTGGGAAAACTCAAACGCCGCATGTATCACGTTAGCATACAGGGAGAGTGCCCTGCTGCCGGCACTGAACTCTACTCGCCGCAGAGTCGATCAGGACAAGGGAGTGGAAAAATCGTCATGAGCACCGCAACCGCAGAAGGCGACTGCGAAGCCCTGGCAGTGATCGAGGTGGCAAATGCCGAAACCGGCGAAGTGCGCCTCAATGATGAGAACGGGGCCAAACTGAAAATTCTGGAACTCCCTTACTCCTTTGAAGAGAGTGACGAATAACCCTCTCAAATTCTAGAATTTAAAACCTAAAACCTCCCTACCCCGATGAACGAAACCCCTTCAACATCCGCATGGTTGATGTAAATGCAAAACGCCCAAAAAAGAGCATCGCCAAGGGCAGCACGATGGTCTGAAACAGAAAGATCACAATCAACTCGATGCTCGTCGTGGTTAACTCTCCAGCCACTTTTTTATACTGCTGAAAGCGGCTCTCCAGATTAAAGCCGGATTTAGCACTGCCTATAAGGCTGCCAAAGACATCAAAAAACCCATCAGATGCTTCGGTTTCAGAGGCAGAGAGTCCTTGACGATTCAAACGTCCAATATCCTCCCCGGATTTCTCCAGGGCAGTGATCGCAGTGTCATACTTCGTCTGCAGAAACCCCTCATGAATCATCTCTGCTGACACAGACAGCACCGGCAGCAGAAAACGGACAATCGTCAACATCACAAAAAACCGCACGAAAAAATTGATCACTCCAGGCGCCACCCGCTGGTGCAACAGGATCATCACCAGCAGGATCAATCCACTAGCGGCATAGAGAATAGTGACTGGCGACCATTTAAACAGCTCCAGCAGCAGCTTCTGCAATCCCAGTGATGCCGAGGCTGTTAACATTACCCATGAAAATCGCTCAACCAGGTCATTCACCGGATCAAGAATCTGACCAGGCGCAAAATTAATCCCTATCCCGGCCGGCTCGATCGCCACCTCCGTTCCCTGCGCAACAGAGATCACGCCGTTCAGCGTACGTGAAATGCCAAAAGTCACCAGTGCGCGCTTCATCCCTCCCTCGAGATACCGCAAGCCGAATCGATCAGCAATACCCGAGGCGGCAACTGCGACCGCTGTGACGATAAAGAGTGAGAAAACAGCTCTGCGCCAACGATTTGAAAAAAGATTCCCATTAGCCAACATAATTTTTACCTCAGGGATTGACCATTCTGACAGGAATCCTTATTATACCGCTCTCTATTCCTCGATAGCTCAGTTGGTAGAGCAACGGACTGTTAATCCGTTTGTCCCAGGTTCGAGCCCTGGTCGAGGAGCCATATAAGCTACTGATTTCATGGATGAAAATCAGAAAACGTAACACCCTTGAGACACGCTAAAAACGCTGAAACGTAACAAAAACGTAACAGCAACTTTTTTCCGTACTCTGGAGTTACTGACATGGCTACCATCATCAAGACCCCTGCGGGAACGTTCCGCGCCATTATCCGCACACCAAATAAGACGCTCACCAAGACATTCAAGCTAAGAAAACTCGCAAAAGCATGGGCTGTACGCACCGAAGGCGATGCTGATCTGATCGCCCTCACCGGCTGCAAAGGTGCATCTATCCCATTCTCACAGCTTGCTGATGAATTCCACAACCAGTGGCAAGGCAAAGACGACATCACTGGCAAGATTCGATTCTGGAAAGCGCAGTTGGGCGATACCACCCTGACCAAGATTGACGACATCCAGATTGATGTTGTTTTGAATGAGTATGCTGCTGGAGAGGCGTTGTGTGGACTCAAGCGCAAACATACCGGACGCCAGCGGGCCCCTGCCACCGTCAATAGAATGCGCGCCATGCTATCCAGTATTTTCGTGTACGCCGTCAAAAAGAAAAAGTATGTTAAGACGAACCCTGTAACAACAACGATTTCCTTCACCGAACCCAAAGGCCGCGAATGCTACTTATCAGATGATGAGCGTACGCGATTGTTATCAGCTTGCCGTCACTCCCAATGGGACAAACTCTATTTGCTGGTATTGATGGCGCTGACCACAGGCGCAAGACAGGGAGAACTGCTTGGTCTGCACTGGGATGAAATCGACTTTAAAGAAAGAACCACATTATTAATAGACACCAAGAACGGTGAAAGCCGGGTGCTGACTATCCCGCGTACCACCATGGATGAATTGCAGCGTTTCCGTGAAATTGGAACCGGGCTTGTATTCCCATCATCTATAAAATGGCGTAAGCCGTTTGAGTGCCGCAAGCACGGGCATAAGGCGATGGCTGATGCCGGCATTGAAGGCTTTCGATTCCATGATCTGCGCCATAGCTGCGCGTCAATGCTGGTGATGAATGGAGCCACTCTCTATGAAGCAGGACAGGTCCTCGGCCATAAGAGCCAGCAAACCACTGCCCGCTATGCGCAACTGGCAGTGGATCACAAACAGGCACTGACTGATCGCATTCTCGGAGGCGTGAAGTGAAACCGATAATTATCCTATTCCCGGCAGTATGTACTCTTCTACGCTTCTGCGATCCCCTGTTTTTTCAAGACTGCTCCAGATATTGGCGTAACATGAGTTTCTCTGGCAGTATGATCAAATGACCAGCACAACAAACGACAGCTCTTTTGCATCATCCCGCCATGCTCAATTTTGGGCTGGAAAAGAACTGTGGAGTTTTTTTGAGTTACAAGTGATCTGCTGCCATCTTGTTCCCCACCTTCCGGCGACACTCGATCTCACTGACGGGGAAGGCTATGGCGATGAACTGCTTGAAGCCCGTCAAACCATCGAACGTGGCGTTTATGCGAAAACATTGAAATATATTCCTCAACCCGGCAGTGTAAACGAAGCTTTTTCAGACGTGAGGAGTTGCTACTTCAGACCAATCGATGTTGCCGACTGGGCAGTTAACAGTCATATCGATTTTCCTGCCCCCCTGATCAAGGAGATATTGGCATCCAGGTCAACGGGTAATGAAGAAGAAACTCTACTCGCCGAAAGCCTTGTATGGAGAAATCTCGAAAGACTGGCAAACGAGGCCATACACCAATATCCTGCATGGTCTCAAACCCAGGAACGGATCACGAAGACCGGAAATCTCCAGGAATGGCTGACGAAAACGCTTGGTGCGGATACCCGTCAAGCCGTGATTATCGGAAATGTTCTGACAGAGCTATTTGATATCCCTTAGATAATCAACTGCTTACAGCCTGTCACACAAATAGCATCTGACAGAGAGTGTGACAGACTCGAAGCTGTGCCACATTAAGCCTCACAACAACTCTGTGAGGCTTTTTTATGCTAACTCAAAATGCAATCGACCCCTCCGATCTGATTCCAGTCGACCTGGTTGCCGACGAATACCCGCACCTCTTCAATCGGAAGCAATTCTCCTGGATGCTGCGCTGTCGTGACCGCAATGGTCTGGAGCATGCCATCGTCAAGATGGGTGAGCGCCGCCTATTTCTTTCCCGTCACCGGTTTTCTGAATGGCTGGCAAATCAGGCTGAAGATGGTGAGAAAAACGTATGACATGGGAGGTAGGAAACAGTCTCACTGGCTAATTTCATTGTCAATCGACTCACTACGGGATTGAATGGCTGAATAGGTAGAGGAAAGGTAGCGCAACGTAAAAAAACCCGCCGGGATTGGCGGGCTTCAATAGCGTGTCTCAAAGCGTGGCAACTGTTCCAATTCCATTTCAGTCATCCAGTCCCAGGAGGGACTGTAGATGGCTTCTCTCTTCTGTAGCACATGACTACTCAAAGGCCGATGCCCTCATGACCGTGGCGACACCTGGGTATCGATAACCCCCCTGAATATGTTCAGCGCTGAGATTCATCAGGTTCCCTAGCATCCACAAGCACGCCAGGAACGAATTGAATTCTTTCACTCAATAAACGCCAAATATTATGTTGCTTCCATCCTTGCTCATCGCTATTTTTTCTTATTGTGCGATGTTTCTACTACTGCACATCCAGAGCAGCCTTGCCATCATCAGTCAGGCGGTATTTCTGTAAGCGACTGCTGGGTTTATCCGGAATGGTATATTCCACTTTGTTTGTTTCCAGCAGGCGTTTCATCAAATCATTCAAATATCGGGTGGGTTTGGTTTTACCGAGCGCCTCAGCTATTTCTGATTTGGATAGTGGTTTCGTCTTTAAGAAAGTTAATACCTGCAGAGCCATTCCTGACTCTACCCCTGACTTGGGCTGAGCACCACGACTTAGCATGGGAATAGGTTGTTGGAGTGGGACGATGAACCGCACTCGCATACCGATTTCAATGATTTCTGGTTCGGGCAGTCCGAGCTTGCTGGCTTCACGAAAGATGCCAGGTACGCCACTTCCCCATTGCTCGATCAAATTCAGTTCTTTGAACACACGGGCAATGACTGGATTGCGAATTTGTGAAACGCCACGTTTCATCTCATCCACGGTCATTCCCGGCAGCAGGATACTGGGGCTTTCCACTTCGATACGGTCATCATAAAAAGCGACCCGAAAAGGAGTACTGCGCCCTTGGTAGGAACCAGCTTCCCCTGACAGTGGGTCAATAGCTTCAGGGTAGTCAGGGTTTGTTCATTCAGATCTTTTTTACCAGCAAAAGTCTGTTGCGCAGCATTGATATCCAGATCATCAATGGTTAGCTCCGGCATCGGCATCTGATCGT
>JAIVTC010000111.1:0-12623 GCA_048629055.1 Candidatus Bathyarchaeota archaeon | reverse complement strand
CGTAAAGCCTGCTTCATCCAGTCCCTGCTGAATGCTTGCATCGAGATTGAAGCTGGCAAATGTTGTGTCGGTTAAGTGTTTATCGCTCATGGCGACGTAGCATACCGCAAAGGAGTGATTTTTGCTGATGGTATTTGTGGATCAGCTATCCAGACGTTTGACCTCAAGCTCCTCCATCAATCGGTCGACCTCATCACGGTTGCATAGTCCTGTTCCGGCGTGGGTCGTCGTCGCTGTTCCACAAGCGACGCCAAGTTTCAATGCGGCGGCGCTGTCGCCCCCGCTCGCATAGGTAGCCACCAGTCCTGCGAGCAGGGCATCACCCGAGCCAACTGTAGATCGAATATGCGTCTTTGGTGGTGTGCAGAGATAGGTGTATTCTGAATCCAGCAGCAGGGCGCCATACTCTCCGAAGGTGACACAGACATGATTCAGCTCATGATCCTGCTGGAATTGGCGGGTGATGGCAACGACCTCATCAAGTTTGCGCAGCTTCTTGCGCGTATACATCTCAAGCGCATATTGATTCACTCTGAGCAAAAATGGTTTTGAATCAAGGGATTTCTCCAGCAGGGTTCCGTAGGCATCGACCACGGCTTTGCCTCCCTGTTCCCTGATTTGCCTGGCGAGGCGGCCATAGGTGTCGTCAGGAACGCCGGGAGGAACCGAGCCGCTCATGATGCCGAAGCCGCTGTTGCAGGCTTTCATGAATGACTCCTCTATCTCCTGTAATACGGTTTCAGGAACATCCGGTCCGCTGCCATCGACTTCACACTGCCCCTGGGGACTGCGCTGCATGATTATCGTGTTGATACGCGACTCTCCATCGACACTGAGATGGTGGAGGTCATGGAGTTCATACTGCAGCAGTTGCAGTATGAACTCTCCGACATGCCCGGCAAGGATGCACGAGCAGTTGACCGGGATATCCAGCCTGCTGAGAGTCTCTGAGACATTGATTCCGTTCCCTCCGGGTTCATAGCGGGTATTCATGGAGGGAACTTTCTGGTCGTCCAGCAGTTGCGTCACCTCGTAGCTGATGTCCAGAGAGGGATTCAGTGCGAGTACGGCGATAGGTTCGGCTTTACTTTGTTTAGACATGGTCATTCTCGTTCAAATCAGTTTGCCTTTCAGAATCATGCTGCGGCCGGTCATCTCGCGCGGCCGGGGAATATCGAGCAGATCCAGTACGGTTGGGGCGATATCCGCCAGCCCCCGGCCGATGCCCAGCTGGACATTTCCTGCACCTGCCAGCAGCAGAGGAACCGGGTAGCCGGTATGTCGAGTATGCGGTTGTCCGCCTACAGGATCGACCATCTCGTCGCAGTTGCCATGATCTGCAGTCAGCAGGACACGCCAGCCATGTATCAGCGCTGACTCGATGACTCTGTGCCCCTGCAGATCGAGGGTTTCAACAGCCTTGATAATTGCTTCTGGAACAGCCGTATGTCCAACCATGTCGCCATTGGCAAAGTTGACCAGGATGAAGGCGTACTCCTCGCTTTCGATGGCGCTGATGACACTCTCTGCGACCTTGGAAGCACTCATCTCGGGTTGCTGGTCATAGGTTGCCACCTTGGCGGAGGGAATGATTGAGCGATCCTCTCCGGGATAGGGCTGCTCAGTACCGCCATTGAAAAAGTAGGTGACATGGGGGTATTTTTCGGTCTCTGCACAGTGAAACTGCTTCAACCCGGCATCACTGATGACCTCGGCCAGCACCTGTTCCGGAATCATTGGTGAAAAAAGCACAGGAAAGGGGAAGTTGACATCATACTCGGTCATTCCGACCAGCCGGCGGTTTCCGGCCGACCCCCGGTCAAAGCCGTCGAAATCCTCCAGTCCGATAGCGGCTGCCATCTGGCGCGCGCGGTCACTGCGGAAATTGAAAAAAAGCACCGGTTCGTCGGCAGCCATTCCAATGTAGTCACGGATCACCGTGGGCTGAATGAACTCATCGCTTTCACCACGCGCATAAGCATTTTCGATCGCCTCCCGTGGTGTTTCGGCATCCACTCCCTGGCCCAGTCGCATCGCCTTCCATGCCTTGTGGGTGCGATCCCAGTTACCAATGCGATCCATGGCATCATAGCGGCCGCTGACAGTGGCGACATAACCTTTTCCCAGTTTCTCAAAATCCTGTTCCAGTAACTCAAGATAGTCCAGGGCGGCTTTGGGAGAGGTGTCCCTGCCATCGGTAATCATGTGGATAACCGGTTCAATGCCGGCAGAAACGATCATCTGCAGCAGCCCGCACAAGTGCTCGATATGAGAGTGTACGCCGCCGTCAGAGACCATGCCCACGAGGTGCAGACGTTTGGTCTCTTGCATCAGATCCTGCCAGGCAGGCTGCTGCTGCAGGCTGCCGTCATGAATGGCATTGGCGATGCGCATCAGGTCCTGTTCGAGGATACGCCCGGCTCCCAGCGTCAGATGGCCGACCTCCGAATTGCCGAACTGTCCGTCAGGCAGGCCCACGGCCCTTCCTGATGCCTGCAGCACAGCGTGTGGCCATGATGAGAAGTAATGATCGAGGTGCGGTGTGCGCGCCAGCGCCCAGCCATTCGCAGCGCGACTGGGATTGAGTCCGAAGCCGTCAAAAATAATCAATATAACGGGTTGTCTATCCATTTCTATTCAGGTTCTCTACTCGTGGTCTCTATACGTAGTACTCTATTCGAGAATCCTGACAGATTTTTCCGTCAAGGTATACTCTTATGTTTAGTGTATTCTGTCATTGCGAGCGCAGCGCGGCAATCCGCACCAGATAGCAGCAGTCGCTACGCTCCTTCGTAATGACAAGCGGATTGCCGCGTCGGCGGAGCCTCCTCGCAATGACGGATAACTCCGAGTCTCCTTAGACTATAGGAAATATTTGCATGTCACTCATTCTTTTCAGGCTCAGGGGGGTTCCGGATGATGAAGCTGATGAAATTCGTGAACTGCTGAGGGAAAATGAGATCGATTTCTATGAAACCGGCGCTGGCAACTGGGGAATTTCGATGCCGGCAATCTGGCTGCGTGATAACAAGCAGCTGAAGCAGGCGAAACAGTTGCTGCAAGCCTATCAGGAGGAGCGCACAATCCGTATGAAGAGTGAATATGCGCACCTGAAGGAGCAGGGAGAGGACCGAACCCTGATCGATATCTTCAGGGAGGATCCGCTGCGCATGCTGCTCTATGTGGCGGCAGTCGCAGCAATTCTCTACTTCTCAGTAATGCCGTTTCTGGATTTGGGTGGTTAGCGGTGTTGTTGCGAGTCTTGTTTATCTGTGGTTAAACATTTCCGGGATCGGTTGTTTTGCGGGGCGGGGGATGCGTATCAACTTGTTTTTGCCGCTGTCGCCGCTGAGCAGTTCGATTCGGCTTTTCGCCACGCCAAATGACTTGGCGAGAAATCGCAGCAGGTGCTGGTTGGCTTTGCCATCGACGGGTGGCGCTGTAATGCGAATACGATATTGCCTGTCGCCATAGGGACCTGCAAATTCATCTCTGCTGGCTTTTGGCTGGATTCGCAGATGTAAAATCAGATCTTCACCGTCCCACCGATACCATGCAGTCATCACAGAAGGCCGGGGGGCATATTGAAGAGTGCAATCAACACTGGCATCACCAGCATTTTGAGGACGGTGAGGGCGAGGATTGCAGCCAATGGCGCCAGGTCTATACCCGAAATGACAGGAACGATACGCCTCGCCTGCCGCAGTATCGGCGCATTCAGTGAGTGAATGACGCCAGCCACGGGGTGGGAGTATCCAGCCTGGAACCAGCTCAGCAGCACGCCGATGACAATCGAGAAGGTGAAAATCATAAACAGCAGTGAAACCAGCGCCGGGATCGCCCACAAAATGGCATGGGCTATGCCTGCTGCTCCCGAGAGCAGCAGAATAATGACGATCTCAACGGTTTTGACAAGCCAGGCGACAAGCAGCGATGCGATGTCCAGCCCGCGATAGCCGGGGATATACTTTCTCAATGGCCTGAGAACAGGCGTTGTCAGCGTGAGTACGAACTGGGAGACAGGATTACGGAAATCCGCCCGCACCAGTTGCAGCAGAAAGCGCAGCAGCACCATCAGCGTGTAGAAACCAAAGGTGACCTGTACGAGAAAGATCAGGGGGGTAGACAGATAGCCTGAGTCCATGACATCAATCCTGGATTTGCGAGGAGAGTTCTATGGAGCGGTCTCTTGCAGCGCGCATGGCATCCATGACCAACTGCTCAAGTCCTCCCGTTTCAAAGGCGTTGATCGCCTGCTCGGTGGTTCCTCCGGGAGAGGTCACCCTGGCGCGCAGTGTCGCCGGATTGTCATCGCTCTCCAGCGCCATCCTGGATGCGCCCAGCGCCGTCTGCAGTGTCAGCAGATGTGCACTCTCATCGGGCAGCCCAAGCGCTTTGGCGGCGCGTATCATGTGCTCCATGAAAAGGAAAAAATAGGCGGGGCCGCTTCCGGAGACCGCAGTGACGGCATCGATTAGTGACTCTTCGTCCACCCATATCGTGAGGCCGACGGCGCGCATGATGGATTCTGCCAGACTGTGCTGTTCAGCATTGACATTTGCAGCGGCAAACAGTCCTGTTGCGCCAGCCTGCAGCATCGCAGGGGTGTTCGGCATGGTCCGCACGATGGCCGTAGTTTTACCCAGCCATTGCTGTAGATGCGACGTGGGGATGCCGGCGGCGATGGAGATGACCAGCGGCTGTCTCTCTGCAACGACCGCTGAAATCCCGCTGGCGACCACAGCGATGACCTGCGGCTTGACGGCAATGACGACGACGTCTGCGTCTGCAATCGCCGCTGCATTGTCGGTATTGATGCGCACCAGCGTTTGCTCCCTGATGAGATGCAGCTTCTCAAGATCGGGATCTGCTGCAGTGATGTTTTCAGCCGGGTGTCCATCCTGGATCAGCCCTTTGATCAGGGCGGCTGCCATGTTGCCTGCGCCGATAAAGGTAATTTTTTTATCTTTCATAGTGGTTGTTCAGTTCCTGATAAGTTTTATTTTTACCACGAAAAATACGAAAAACACGAAAAAAACAGCAAATTCTTAGAGTTCTATGTGTTTCATTCTTGCAGTAGGTCGTAGTCAGCTATAAATCGATAGCGCATCCACCATTATCGTCGTGCAATACGCGAACAATTGATTATTTTCGGTTGTCTTTTTTTCGTGCATTTCGTGGTCAATTTTTTTCTTTTAAGTTCTGGGGCCGAAGATTGCCGTGCCGATACGCACGATAGTCGCTCCCTCGGCAATCGCCGCTTCCATATCCGCCGACATTCCCATGGAGAGGGTATCAAGCTCGATTCCTTCTGATTGCAATTGCTCCTTGAGTTTACGCAGGATGCTGAAATTTTTCCTCTGTTTTTCAAAATCACCGCTGGGCGCGGGAAGCGCCATGAGCCCTCTGAGTTTAAGTTTTCGGAGCTGCACTATCTCGCTTGCAAGCGGCAAAACATCATTTTCGACAACTCCACCTTTGCTCTGCTCATGACTGATATTGACCTGTATACAGATATTGAGTGGAGGAAGTTCAGCAGGGCGCTGTTCATTCAGACGTTTTGCGTGCTTCAGCGATGCGAGCGTATGTACCCAGGTAAAATGCGTGGCAATTAGCCTGGTCTTGTTGCTTTGAATGGCTCCGATATAGTGCCACTCAAGCGGGTAATCTGAAAGAGTTTCAATCTTTTCGATGGCCTCAGCGACATAATTTTCACCGAAGGCGCTCTGGCCGGCCTGGTAGGCGGCAATAATCTCCTGTGCCGTTCTGGTTTTGCTGACAGCCAGCAGCTGGATTTCAGACATGTTGCGGGAGAAACGCCGGGCAGCGGTGTCGATGCGTTGCTGCACATGGCGAAAATTTTCCTGGATAAGTGCTGATTTCATTGTCATTGTGCGGCTATTTGTAGTAACTTCCATTGTATATTTTTTCAACCTGTTATTCACTCTTTACATAGGGATGAATTGCTACCAATCGTTGTGTTATTGATAAACTATGGATATAGCAGAATTACTCACATTTACAGTGAATCAGGGGGCTTCTGATCTGCATGTGTCAGCCGGACTGCCTCCCATGATCCGTGTTGACGGTGATATCAAGCGTCTCAAACTGCCTGATCTTGAAAAGGAGCAATCGCATGACATGGTGTTTGACATCATGAATGACCGTCAGCGTCGCGAATTCGAAAAGGAGCTGCAGTCTGATTTCTCGTTTCATTTGCCTGATGTAGCGCGTTTCCGTGTCAATGCTTTTCATCAGAATCGAGGTGTCTCGGCAGTATTTCGGGTGATTCCGAGTGATGTCCTGACGCTCCAGGATATTGGGGCGCCATCTTCTTTCAAGGAGATTATCAATGTCAAAAATGGCCTGGTGCTGGTAACCGGTGTAACCGGATCCGGGAAAACGACCACGCTCAGTGCTTTTGTCGATGACATCAATAAAGAGCTGCCACTGCATATCCTGACCATTGAAGACCCGATTGAATTCGTGCATGAAAGCAAGAAATGCCTCATCAATCAACGTGAACTGCATGAGCATACCCTGAGTTTTACCGATGCGCTGCGCGCCGCACTGCGTGAAGATCCTGATGTCATCCTGGTGGGCGAGATGCGTGATCTCGAGACCATCCGGCTGGCATTGACTGCTGCCGAGACCGGGCACCTGGTGTTCGCTACGCTGCATACCAGTTCCGCAGTCAAGACCATTGACCGTATTATCGACGTTTTCCCAGGTGACGAGAAGGAGATGGTGCGTTCGATGTTATCGAATTCATTACGCTCGGTCATCTCCCAGACACTCCTGAAGAAGATTGGCGGCGGGCGGGTTGCAGCCTGGGAGATCATGGTTGCAAATCCCGCGATCCGCAACCTGATTCGTGAGAATAAACTGGCGCAGATGTATTCAGTGATACAAACAGGGCAGGCGGAAGGCATGCAGACGATGGATCAATGTCTCAGAAAACTTGTAGATTCCGGGGTGATCAGGAGTGCTACTGCACGTGAACGGGCTGAGAACAAGGATTCATTCTGATGGAGATAAAACCTTATCTTGAATTGATGGTTGAACGTGGAGCATCTGATCTGTTTCTCAGTGTCGGGCGGCCACCGAGTCTCAAACTCCATGGCTCACTGCATCCGGTCGGCGATAAAGCTTTGACATTAGATCAGACCGAGACGCTGATCGAGAGCCTGATGCCTGCGAGCCGTATCGAAGAGTTCCATCAGACGCATGAAGCAAACTTTGCCTATGCTGAAGAGGGTGTCGGGCGTTTCCGGGTCAGTGCGTTTTTCCAGAAGGATACGCCGGGCCTGGTGATGCGCTATATCGTGTCGGATATCCCGACTGTTGAGGAGTTGGGTCTTCCTGAACAGCTCAATGATATAGCGATGATCAAGCGTGGACTGGTGCTGGTAGTTGGCGCCACCGGTACAGGTAAGTCAACAACTCTGGCTGCCATGATCGGCTACCGCAATCACAACAGCGCCGGGCATATTCTCTGCATCGAGGATCCGATTGAGTACATCCACGAGCATGACCAATGCATCGTCAATCAACGCGAAGTGGGGATAGATACTGAGTCATATCCAGTTGCATTGAGAAATTGCCTGCGCCAGGCCCCCGACGTCATCCTGATCGGAGAGGTGCGCACCCGTGAAGCCATGAACCAGGCGATCATCTTTGCCGAAACGGGGCATCTTTGCATTGCTACTCTGCACTCCAACAACGCAAACCAGGCGTTGGATAGGATCATCAATTTTTTCCCTGAAGACAGACGCAACCAGCTGCTGCTCGATCTCTCCCTGAACCTGAAAGCCATTATTGCGCAGCAGTTGATACCGCGCACTGATCACAAGGGGTTGGTTCCAGCGATCGAGATTCTGTTGAACACTCCCTATGCAGCTGATCTGATTAGACGCGGAGAGATTCATGAGATCAAGGATCTGATGAAGCGTTCACAGGAGCAGGGAATGGTGACTTTTGACCAGGCACTGGTGACCTTGTTTCTGGAGGATAAAATCACCTATGAAAATGCGCTGCGCTTCGCAGACTCCTCCAACGATGTGCGCCTGTTGATCAAGCTCTCCGGCAAGGGCGGGGCGTTCGGTGACGGCGGCTTCGAGTTGAACGAAGAGGATGATGACGACATGATGGGAGCTTTTAAGGGGTAGGTTTTAAGTGTTAGGTTTTAAGTTTTAGGTGGGATGGTTCAATCTTAAAACCTAACACTTCTCCCATCAAATACCGGGCCATCGACACATACCCGTTTCATGGCTGTTCCGTTTTCAGCCGCCACTTCCACGACACATCCCGCACAGCCGCCGACGGCGCATGCCATGAACTCCTCCAGGGAGACCTGCACAGGCAACTCATACTCCCGCGCTACATCCACGACGGCTTGCAGCATGGGGTGTGGTCCGCATGCGTAGAGTGAGACTTCGCTGCGCTGCTGTTCATCAAGTCCATCCAGCCAGATTCGGGCGAGATCCGTCACATAGCCCTGGTGACAGCCTGCGTAACCCTGCAGTGATGCAAGCCGGGAGGGAATCCCCCAGTCATCCAGCAGCGGCATCGCTGCAATAACCCCATCCGGCATGCTGTTCTGCATGCCGTTGACCAGCAGCTGGGATGGACGCGGTGAGAACGGGAAGGGGACTTCGGAACCAAGAATCACAAACGGGGAGCAGTCCCTGCTGCGCAGCTGCTCGGCGGCAAAAATCATAGGCGGCATGCCGACGCCGCCGCCGATCAGCAGGGGTCTGGAGGTGGTGATGTTAAAGCCTTTGCCGATGGGACCGAGCAAGTTGATGCTCTCTCCGGCCTTGCGGTTGGCAAGCAGCGCCGTTCCCTCGCCAAGACGTTTGTAGAGGAAATCAACCCAGCCATCTGCTGCAGAAACACGCATGATGGAGATCGGGCGGCGCATCGGGCGCTGCAGGTCGCACTGCAGGTGGGCGAATTGCCCGGGTTCAGCCTTACGGGCGCATTTAGGCGCTGAAACGCGCATGATAAATTGATCGCCTGCATGTTCTGTATGCGAGAGGATCAGTGCATCTTCAACAAAAATGGTGTCGCGGTGTGCTTGAGTAGACATCAGCTCTCCGACCAGGTCATGCGGCCTTCAAAAAAGGTATGGGTAACAATGCCGCTAAACTCCCAGCCGTCAAAGGGGGTGTTATGACCGGCGCTGAGCATTTCATCGGCAGCAAATATCCACTCCCTGTCGAGATCGACCAGGCACAGGTCAGCGTCAGCGCCGACAGTAATTCTGCCGCTGTCGAGTCCGGCAATCTCCGCCGGTCCGCTGGTGAGCAGGGAGATGGCGCGCGGCAGATCGATGAGTTTCTCATCAACCAGCCGCAGCGTCAGCGGCAACAGCGTCTCGAGTGCAGAGATGCCGGGTTCTGTTGACGGGAATGGCGCCAGCTTGGCGTCAGCCTCGTGGGGTTCATGGCCTGAACAGATTGCGCTGACAACCCCTTCTGCAACACCCTGGCGCAATGCATCGCGGTCAGCGAGCGTGCGTAGCGGCGGCAGCAGATGGCAATTGCTGTCAAAACCATCGACATCCATCTCGGTGAGATGCAGCTGATGCGCAGCGACATCTGCCGTGACATGAGCTCCTTTCAATTGCGCTTCATGCAGCATTTCGACGGCGCGGGCTGTCGAAATTTGCTGGAAGTGAATATGCGCGCCGGTTTCCTGGGCGAGTTCCAGCATGGTGGCGACGGCGACGGTTTCGGCGGAGCGGGAAATTCCCGGTAATCCGAGGCGGTTGGCCACACGTCCGTCATGTGCGCAGCCGTTGTTGGCCAGGGCGTGATCCAGTGGATTCACAAAGAGTGGAATCTGCCATGTGGCGGTATACTCCATGGCGCGTTTGAGGATCAGATTACTGCGAATCGGCTGGCGGGCGTTGCTGACTGCAATGCAGCCGCTGCTCTTGAGGGCGGCCATCTCAGTCAACTGCTCACCCGCAAGCTCTTTGGTGAGCGCGCCGACCGAGAGCACGCGCGCCTGGGCGCTCTGCTTGGCGCGCCGGCGGATCAACTCTGCAACTGCCGGCGTATCGATCACCGGATCGGTATCCGGGGGACAGATGACGGTCGTCACGCCTCCCCGGGCGGCAGCCGTGGTTTCCGAGATGATGGTTCCCTTCTGCTCCTGGCCGGGTTCACGCAGCCTGCAGCTGAGATCGATGATTCCGGGGATGAGGTATTGTCCCGCCGCATCAATCTGACGTTCTGCTCTGAAGCCGGCAGGAGCGCTGCCGATGGCTGCAACTTTTCCCTCGGCAACATGAATGTCGGTCACCCGCCCGGCATCAGCAGATGGATCATGCAGGCGCACATTGAGAATGCTGATAGTAGAGCTCATGGTTCTCTCCTGGCTGATGACGGCTGCATCGCCATCGACAGGATCGCCATGCGTACGGCGATTCCGTATGTCACCTGCTGCAGAATCACGGAGTGTTTGCCGTCAGCGACAGCAGTCGCCATCTCCACTCCGCGGTTGATGGGCCCGGGATGCATCACCGTTACATCAGCAGCGGCCAGTTGCAGACGCTCTTCGGTGAGGCCGTAGCACTGGAAATATTCGTGTTCCGAGGGGAGCAGAGCGCCGCTCATGCGCTCCTTTTGCAGACGCAGCATGATGATGACATCCACATCCCTGATGCCCTCGTCCATATCATGGTAAACGTGCACGCCGAGGCTTTCACGTGCATTTGACGGGATCAATGTTCGCGGAGCGATGACGCGCACTTCGGAGACGCCCAGAGTATTCAGCGCCATGATTTGTGAACGGGCGACCCGTGAGTGCAGGATGTCACCGACAATAGCAACGCGCAGCGGTGTGAAATCTCCCTTGACGCTGCGAATGGTGAACATATCCAGCATCGCCTGCGTCGGGTGCGCATGCTGTCCGTCACCGGCGTTGATGATGCTGACGCCGGGATTGGCGTGGCTTGCCAAAAAGTGGGCCGCGCCGCTGTCGCCATGGCGCATGACGAACATATCGACATCCATGGCTTCAAGATTGCGCAGTGTGTCCAACAGGGTTTCGCCTTTTGAGGTGGCCGAAGTGCTGATATTCAGGTTCAGCACGTCGGCAGAGAGGCGTTTGGCAGCCAGTTCAAATGTTGTGCGGGTGCGGGTGCTGTTTTCGAAAAATAGATTTGCTATCACTTTGCCGCGTAGCGCTGGAACTTTTTTGACGGAGCGGTCGGTGATATTGATAAAGGATTCGGCGCTGTCAAGTATGCGCAGCAGCAGATCGCGGTTAAGCCCTTCGATTGAGAGGAAATGCCGTAATTTGTTATTCTCATCGAGTTGCAGATTGACACTACTCATCGCATGGAGCCTCTCCTGATTTCAGCTCGTGAAAATCGGGCTGGCGTCCATTATGTTGTGTTGCCGGCGAGCGGTCAACAGGCCACCTGCATATTTCGTGCTAAAGAGATTCATGGAGGGGAAGGGAAACAGGAGTGCCCGCAGCATGCAGGCACATTTATCAACACCGTGAAATCGGGGACAGTATACTGATTAACAGGCAGGAAGGCCGGAGCGGCCGTCCATGTAGGCCACACAGAAGAGGGACAACAGGGCAAGCAGAATCGAAAAGTTTTTTTTGACAGCTCCTATGGTGCGCCTCCTGCGCCGGCAGCACCATGCGGTTGTTCCCAATTTGACACGCTATAATGAATACACGGGCATACTGGAAAATCAACTCTCTGAGATGACATCAATCACCCCTGGAGAATGATCGTGAATACTACAGACGCTAAGGGAAAAACTCGCGAGATCGTCAGAGCCACACCCGGTATCGCGGCAACAGACGGGGACGGAGTCGAGATGACCCGTATCATAGGAACGCCGGATCTGGATATGCTCGACCCGTTCCTGCTGCTGGATTGTTTTGAATCCGACCAGCCGCAGGAGTATATCGGCGGTTTTCCGGACCATCCGCATCGAGGCTTCGAGACTGTTACCTATCTGCTGGAAGGCCGCATGCGCCACAGGGATAGCGCCGGCAACGAAGGCGTTATTGAAGCAAACGGCGTACAGTGGATGACGGCAGGCAAAGGCATTGTCCATTCAGAAATGCCGGAACAGGAAGATGGTCTGCTGATGGGTTTCCAGCTGTGGGTCAACCTGCCGAAAGCGGACAAGATGACCGAACCCGCTTACCAGGGGTTTCCGGAATCCGAGATTCCTGTTGAGCAGCGTGATAATGGTACGCTGGTGCGGGTGATTACGGGGCTGACAGATGAGGGCACTGTCGGGCCGGTAGTCAACAACTTCGTCAAACCAACCTATCTGGACATTACGTTGCCGGCTGGTGTAGTGTTTGAGCAGTCGCTGGACTACTCTGACAACGCATTCATCTTTGTCATCGAAGGTGAGGTGAAAGTGGGCGAACAAGCGCGATCACTCGGTAACAGGAGACTGGGTATCCTCAGTGGCGGCGAAAGGGTTGCGATAACTGCAGGGGAGCGTGATAGCCGTTTCCTGCTGGTTGCCGGGCAGCCGCTCAATGAGCCGGTCGCCCGTGGCGGGCCATTTGTCATGAATACCCGGCAAGAGGTTTTGCAGGCCTTTGATGACTTCAGAAATAACCGCTTTTGA
>JAIVTC010000110.1:0-7405 GCA_048629055.1 Candidatus Bathyarchaeota archaeon | reverse complement strand
AGATATATGTACGCACAGCCCAGTAGGTGACTGCAGCCGTTAATAACATGGTTCCAAGTACAATCCATACAACATGAATGCCGCGGAAACCGGCCGTTTTTTTGTGATCTTCAATGCTCGTCGTATCATTCATTTTTATTAGCCCGGTACTTTAATTTCTGCCTCATCCCTAAAGCGTCAGATCAATAAAGAATAATACATGGCGCAGACATATTCAAGTTTCAACAGAGCACATAGGCAGCGGAAATCCAGCACGGCATTGTCAAGGAATGCGCCGTCATTCACGCCCCGCAAGTAAACGTTATGTGTAATAATAAAGATCGCAATGTTTGTTGCTATCGGCAAGGGTACAAAAGAGGCTTGGCCACGACGGGGGCAGCTGGAACTCGATGCAGTTATGATCAAAAACAGATTTGCATAGCAACATAATAAAACACTTCAGGAGGCACAACTATGCGCAAACGAATCATCACCTCAGTTCAGCAACAGGCCGCTTTTCCAGAGCTGGAATGGCTGGATATGGAAGCGCTCGCAGAGGTAGAAATCACCTCGGAGGATGCCGCTCATCCAATTGAGTCTGCATTGCTGCCCGGTCGAACCCCCGGCGGGTGGCGTGCGGCAGAACCGGGAGCGCAGAAAATACGTCTTCTCTTTGCCCATCCGCAACAGATTAGACGGATCTGGCTGAATTTTGTGGAGGCTCACACTGAGCGCACGCAAGAGTACGTCTTTCGCTGGTCAGCGGATGGCGGGGAGTCGTTCCTTGAAATCGTACGACAGCAGTGGAACTTCAACCCTCAGGGCGCAACCAGCGAGACGGAAGATCTACACGTCGATCTTCCAGCGGTCACTGTGCTCGAGTTGGATATCATTCCGGACATAAGCGGGGGAGATGCGGTCGCTTCTTTGGCAAAGTTGCGGCTTGCCTAACCTTCGATTAGGAGAGCATCCAAATCAGTTGCAAATTCAAAATCCGCACTCATAGATAATAGACACTCCCTGTCATCACCTTTGCGGTTATCTTCATTCCTTCGCGGATGGGAGACGGCAATTCCACTCCGCCTTTCTCCACTGCCTTGGTGGCATGATTGATTTCATCCTCCTTCATCTGCAGCAGAATGGCGGTGGTTTTTTTATCTTCAGGGCGGACTTCGGAGAGGTGTTCATCCAGATGCGCTTCAACCTGGCGCTCAGTCTCCGCAACAAAACCGAGACTCCACTTGTCGCCTGCGATACCCGCCAATGCCCCGATGGCAAAAGAGCCTGCATACCACAGTGGATTTAGCAGGCTGGTGCGGCCACCGAGCTCCCTGATGCGTGTCTCGCACCACTCGAGGTGGTCATTCTCCTCCATGGCGGAACGCTCCATGCTTGTTTTCACGGATGGATCATGGGCGGTCAGCGCCTGCCCCTGGTAGAGCGCCTGGGCACACACCTCACCGGTATGATTGATACGCATCAGGCGCGCAGTATGATCGCGCTCTGTCTCACTGAGATCCGTTTCATCAAGTCCGGCAGCGGGATTGCCGCGCTCAGTCACTTTTGGCTGACCAAAGATGGTCTGCACAGCCTGATCAATCTGCATGATCACTTTATCGAAGGGTGTATAGGCTCTCGTCATCTCTCTTCTCCAGTTCAGGTTTTCACCAATTGCTGTACAACTAATTCTAGCGGATGTAGCATAGTGATGCCTAGTCCGGCTTTTTTGGCCGCCGACTGCAACTGCAGCGCGCAGCCGCTATTGGTTGTCACCACTGTTTTTGCCCCTGATGCCGCCAGCTGCTCAACAAGTGGTTTCACCAACTGCTCACCTATCTGCGGCTGACTTATGAGGTGCAATCCAGCCCCGCCACAGCATCCCATACCCTGCAGTTCAAACAATTCAGCGCCGGGTAAATTTTGTAAAAGAGCCATCACTTGCGTCTGCTGACGCATGGCTGCAAGAGTACAGGGCAGAAAAATAGCAATCTTGCGCCTGATCTCAGTGAGAGGGAGATCCTCGATGCCCCCGTTTTCCTGAATAAAGGCGCCCGCATCCATCACCGGGCAATCCAGCCCGGAGATGTCAGCCAGATGAGAGCCGCATCCACTGCTGACTGTGATCAGGGCGTCATACCCCTTTTGCGCAAAAGCAGTCAGATTGGACGACTCCAGCTCTGCAGCACGCTGCTGGTATCCGGCATGTGCATGCATGGACCCGCAGCACTGCTGCAATGGCGGAACGGAGACTGCATATCCAATGACTGTGAGTATCCGGATCGCAGCCTCCAGCCCCGGCATATCGACCGTTTCGCCCATGCATCCCGTAAACAACGCCACCTCTCCCTTCAGCGGCTTATTGGCGGCGTAGCGACTATTCAGTTTGGTTCGGGAGTCGGACTCTACCTCACGAATGGTTGCTGCAACAGAGAGCAAACGACGAACTGTCGCAGAAGGAAACCAATTCTGCATTCCAGATTTCACGGCAACAGCAGCTAATTTCATGGACATACGCTGCCGCCCGCGATCTGCAAGTATATCAGGCAGCCAGCGTGGAACGGTACGGGGAAGAGATGCTCGTGCGCCATCCATCAGCGCGGCGTATCTGACGGCGGATGGGCAGGCATCCTCACAGCGACGGCACAGCAGGCAGCGGTCCAGGTGATTGAGCAGATGCTGGTCGGGTTCTAACTCTCCTGAAATCCAGCCCTGTATCAGGGCAATACGCCCGCGTGGTGATTCCGCCTCATTGTGAGTGAGTTGATAGGTCGGGCAATGGGGCAGACAGAGACCGCATTTCACGCAGCGGTCAGCCTCCTTGATGAGAAAATCAGTATTCACACACAGCAGAACAGCAGATAGAGAGATCAGCAGAGTATACTATGGGCAGACTCTGTTTAAGGTGCCCAACCTTGGAATGCTTATGTCCTACTACAAATACCACCTCTTTTTCTGCACCAACACCCGCGATGATGGAGAGCCCTGCTGCCAGGACTATGACTCACTGGAGGCGCGCAACTACATGAAGAGGCGCGCCAAAGATCTCGACCTCTATGGGCAGGGAAAAAGCCGCATCAATACAGCCGGTTGCATGAATCGCTGCAGCCAGGGACCAGTCATCGCCGTCTATCCTGATGCGGTCTGGTATACATGGGTTGATCACGAGGATCTGGATGAGATCCTTGAGTCACATCTTAAACACGGAAAACCCGTCAAACGCCTGATGCTGCAGGAGCAGTAGTCGAAGTACAATCTGAACATTATTAATCAGCTGGAAACATCTCAATCACTCCGTGCATTGAATACATTTTGCTGAAACTGATGACGGCATTCACAATGGGTTATTGAAAAATTACCGTCTCAAGTACATTCTCAAATATGACATTCTTGTCATAGATACCAGATTTAACTTGACAAATAATCTAAAATATAAGAATATACTTACATGCTGAATTACATCGTAATTCAACATTTCCTCTTTTGGTGGTTATTTTTTAGCGCAACGTTCTTCGTTGCGCTTTTTTTTTGGCTTTACCTTTTGTATCGACTGCAGGCATAATGGCTGCATAGATATTCCAAAGTGGTTTGCCATGTTTGACCCGAAAATCATTGATGACATCTCTCAGCGGCTGAGCAAATCCCTTCCCCCCGGCCTTGCGTCGCTGGAAAAAGATACCCGGCAGCATCTCAACAGCGCACTGCAATCCGCATTGTCACGCATGAATCTCGTCACTCGTGAAGAGTTTGATATCCAGCAGGCAGTGCTTGCGCGTACCCGTGAAAAACTCGAGATGCTGGAAAAACACGTCGCACAGTTGGAACAAGACAGGAAATAACCAGGAAATTTCACTCATGATCGCCATGGAACGGCATGTCACTCTCAATCGTTAACAGCCGCTCGGGCGCTGGCATTTCAGCGCCGCTGGTAACCATTGAATCCCACCTGGGCAATGGCCTGCCGGCTTTTAACATCGTCGGTCTTCCCGAAAAAGCCGTACAGGAGAGTCGCGAGCGTGTGCGTGCGGCCATCACAAATTCTGAATTTGAGTTTCCCGCGCGGCGCATCACCATCAATCTTGCGCCTGCGGATGTTCCCAAAGAGGGGAGCCGCTTTGACCTGCCGGTCGCTGTCGGCATTCTCGCCGCCACAGGCGATATTCCGCAACAACAGCTCCACCACTACGAATTGATTGGCGAACTGGCGCTCTCGGGGGAAATTCGTCCGATCTGCGGCATTCTACCCGCTGCACTGGCCGCCCACCGCAACGGAAAAAAACTGATCGTTCCGGCTGCCAATGCCGAAGAGGCGTCGCGTGTAACCGGACTGGAAGTCTACGCTGTAGCACATCTCCTCGACGTGACTGAACATTTCAATCAAACACGACTGATTGAACCATTCAGTGCCGAATATGAGGAGGTCACTGATTACTCCCTGCCGGATCTGAGTGAAATCATCTCCCAGGAAGCCGCCAAGCGTGCTCTGATCATTGCTGCTGCCGGCAGACACTCTCTATTGATGACTGGACCGCCCGGCACCGGCAAGAGCATGCTTGCCAATCGCCTGCCCGGCCTGTTGCCAGGCATGACAACCGATGAAGCACTCGAAAATGCCGCCATTCGCTCGATTGCCGGCCAGGAGTTTGATGTCCGCAGATGGCGCATCCGGCCATTCAGATCCCCGCATCACACCGCATCAGCGGCGGCGCTTGTTGGTGGTGGAACCATACCACGCCCCGGGGAGATCTCCCTGGCGCATAACGGCGTGCTGTTTCTCGATGAGTTGCCTGAATTTGAACGGCGTGTGCTCGAAGCACTGCGGGAGCCACTGGAAAATGGCGCCATTACCATTTCACGCGCCGGACGCCAGGCGGATTTCCCGGCAAGATTTCAACTGATTGCCGCAATGAACCCCTGCCCCTGCGGCCATCTCGGCGATCCCCGCAATAACTGCCGCTGCTCATCAGAGCAGATCAGCCGTTACCGCAATAAAATTTCCGGGCCACTGCTTGACCGTATCGACATGCAGATAGAGGTTCCGGCGCTGCCGGCCGGGAAACTCCTGGCAAAACCGGATACAACAATTACAAGCAGCGGGGTTCGACAGCATGTCGAGCAGGCGCACAGGATTCAGCTGCAACGGCAGCAATGCCTGAACAGTCAGCTCAATGTGAAGCAGATCGAGAAGTTTTGTCTATTGAAGCCTGATGATGAAACACTGTTATTACAGGCTATAGAGAGCCTGAGCCTGTCACACCGCGCCTACCACCGGGTTTTAAGACTGGCGCGCACTATCGCCGATTACGACCGGCGGCAACAGATAGAGCCAACACATCTGACTGAAGCAATCAGGTATCGAAGCCTGGAGAATAGATGTGGATGATTCTGCACTGAAAGGGAAGCCCCCCTCTCAGGAAGAGAGGGGGGAGCAACAAGCTACTTTTGTGGCTGTGGTCCAGACTGTGGTCTAAACTGAGGCTTTGGCTTTGACTGAGGCTTTGACTGAGGCTTTGACTGCGGCTTTGACTTGGCCTTTGGCCTTGGCTTTGACCCTGAATGCGAATCGGCTTTGTCCTCGAAGAAATTCCGCGTGCCTGACTGGAATTCGTCGGCAACCTCGGCGGGACCCGGCACGGCGATAGTCGGCGCTCTCATGCCGCCCGGCATTTCGCCCATGTCATACGGCGCATTGATCGAATCATCCCACATGTCATCAAAGAAGTCCCTCATCTTGTTATCATCGTCAAAATCGTCGAACCTGTCGAACATCTTGTCGCTGAATCTGTTGTCCCCGAAAAATGGGAAATCAGAATTTCTACCACCACCCCAGGGCATGCTTCTGCTGCCAAAGCCACGGCCGCCTCCGGGCATGTCTCTGGTGCCCATGCCTCTACCCCAGGGGCTGCTGCTTCCTCTGCTCCTGCCCTGGTCATAGCGGCGCCTATCCGGACCACTTCCATAGCGTCCGGGAGGAGGGCCACCTCGAGAAGCGCCTCTTGGAGGAGGTCCGCCGCGATATCCACCTCCAGGAGGAGGTCCGCCGCGATATACACCTCCTGGGGGAGGTCCCGCTGGCCGTTGACCGGCGCCAGCTGTGCGGGGGGGAGGCCCTGCAGGCCGCCGGGGCGCTGCACCAGGGGCTGGCGCCGCCGTCCGGGGCGCCGCTGCTTGAGGAGCCTGTCGGGGTGGTGCAAATCTAGGCGCCGCATCCTGAGGCCTTGGCGCAAACTTCGGCGCCGGAGCCTGGGATGGCGCCGCTGCCCGGGGCTGTGAAGCCGGAGGAGTCTGCGTGGTTCGCGGCATGGGCGCAAAATTTGGTGCCGGGGCAGGCTGCTGCCCGGCAGTTTGCTGCGGCAACGGCGGATAACGATAATCCTGCTCTGCGTTGACAACATCAACAGCGGCTGTCATCAGCAGTGCCGCTGAGATTGCAGCCGCCAAACGATAATTGCTCTTTGGTTTCATCTTTTTACTCTCCTTCACTATACAATCTTATTTCGTATCAGCATGAATTTACCACCACCTGCTGCTTCTCCCGGGCCTGTCGCTGCTCCAGGGCGTGCTCCAGCTGCTGCCTCTGCCTCCGCGATCCCACGGGCCGCTGTCCCTGCCGCCAAAAGGCATACTCCGGCTGTTGCTTCTGCCACCCCATGGAGAGTTTCTGCCACCCCACGGCATGCTCCAGTTGTTGTCCCAGTCACTGCCCCGCCTGCTATATCGACGATCAGAATAACGATCAGAATCGCGCTCATAGTCACCGCGCCGTGGGCCACGGCGATAATCACCACGTCGTGGCGGTCCTGCAGACCGTTGTCCGGGTCCGGCTGTGCGGGGAGCTGCTTCAGCGGCCGGTGATGCTGGAGCAGGCGCTGACGTCCCGGGTGGTAGCGCTTCCAGCGGCTGTGGCGCCGGAGCAGACTGCCCTGCAGTTTTTTCCGGCATCTGCTGGTAACGATAATCCCCTTCGGCGTTGACAACATCGACAGCAGCGCTCATCAGCAGTGCCACCGGGATTGCAGTCGCCAAACGATAATTGCTCTTTGGTTTCATCTTTTTACTCTCCTTTAATATACAACGTTTTAGCGTATCAGCATTGAATCACTATTATCCTAGCATTACCAGAGTTTATTAGGATATATTTGACTTCCGGCCAAAAAAAGCACAAATCCCCCTGATTTATACTTGTCGCGTCATCGCTCCCTGCCACTAAAGCGCCTACCCGCTGCTCCAGGAGGACGCAAATTGCATTAAACCATTTGCAAATTGCGGATTATCACTCTAGGATTACCATTATGGAGAAGAGGAACATCAAAACAAGAGAGATTTTTTTCGATAAATCTCATCCGGACAAGCACCAGGCCAATACGGCTGCAAAGCGTCTTGCTGATGTGGAGGGGATTCTTGATCTCAGCGCCATCTCTGCGAATCA
>JAIVTC010000109.1:0-2382 GCA_048629055.1 Candidatus Bathyarchaeota archaeon | reverse complement strand
TTGGCGGCAGGGTAGAGCCGCCATACGAGCATCAACAGCACGGCAGCCAGGCCGATTTTTAAAAAGAGTTCCATGATTAATTCCTGGATTCCGGCATACGCCGGAATGACGAATGCTGTGGTTTCTGGAGTGATGACCTAAAAAAACCCTGGCTATAATTGCCAGGGTTTTTACACGATTGAGATGCGAAGAGAGTTAAGTCGTTGTCCAAAAATAACTTCCCGATCCTGCTTGCCCTGTTGCCCGTCTTCAGCGTTCCAGCAAGAGTTACATAACGCTGCTATGCGCCCCTTGCTGCGCCTTGAATACGAACAACATTGCTGCTCGATATCGGGAAGTTATTTATGGACAACTCCTAAGGAACCTCTGAATAAGCCCATGGGATGGGGGTTCGGGGGAAGGGTGATCCGGATGCCTATTGTAAGCCATTGATAGATAACCCTTCCCCCGTAGAAAAACTTGCAGGAAGCTCTGATAAAGGCGCTCCGCGCCTTGATCAGAGCATTCCTTAATCGTCGCCCATAATGCCGAGGATCTGCAACAGGCTGATGAAGATGTTGAAGATGCTCAGATAGAGACTGTAGGTTGCCATGATGTAGTTGGTCTCGCCGCCATTGATGATGCGGCTGGTGTCAAACAGGATCAGGCCGCTCATGAGCAGAATAATGGCTGCAGAGAGCGCCAGTGACAGGGCAGGAATCGCCAGGAAGATATTGGCGACCATGGCGATGACGACGGTAATCATGCCGGCGAACAGGAAGCCGCCCATGAAGCTGAAATCACGACGGCTGGTGAGGACATAAGCCGACAGGGAGAGAAAGATAATGCCCGTGCCTGCAAAGGCGGTGCCGATGATTTCCGGTCCTTTTGGCAGGGCCAGGTACTGGGTGATGATGGCTCCCAGACCGAATCCCAGCAAACCGGTAATCAGAAAAATAACGCCAATGCCGGAAGTGGAGTTCGCAAAGCGCGGCAGCACGAACATACCGAGCAGCATGGAGCCGATGACTGCTCCAAGATAGGCCATGGGCGGCATTTCAAGATAGATGGAGACGACCGCCATCAGCGCGCTGAACAGCAGTGTCGCCGAGAGCAGCATGTAGGTGTTTTTCAGGACCTTGTTGGTCGCAAGCACCTGCTCCTGGGAGCGAGGCATGGTGATGTTGTGGTTCATTGTGTGTGGATCTCCTTCAGATAACACAAATTAATGGTTGATACAGGTGTAAGATAGTATCATTTTCAAAAAGTTCAAGCACATATATCATGATGTTGAACAAAAGTGCTTTGCGCCAGGCTTGGCAGCGCTGCATGATGTGTGGCAACATCTTTTTTTACGCGGTATACTCTCCACTCCATTGAAAAAGGCATGAAATTCAATGTGTTTTCGTAAGCACTCGATCCTCTTTCTCGTCATCATCCTGCTGTTCGGGGCAACGCAGACAGTGGTTGCAAGCGTTGCTTATCAGTACCGCGCCCCTGATGGCTCTATCGTTTTTACCGGCGAACAGCTTGAACTGCCGTTTCAACTGGTCAAAAAGATGACCTTGAACTGGGGTGACGTCAAGGCGCGCAAGATCAAAAAACAGATTGTCCAACCCAAAAAAGCCAATGTGGCAGCAAAATCAAAGAACCAGTCAAAAATTTCAGCCATCGTCGCTGCAAAAGCAAAAAAATACAATATCAGACAGGAGTTGCTGCATGCTGTCATCGAGGCGGAGTCCGCCTATGATCCGGATGCGGTTTCCCACGCCGGCGCCGTAGGTCTGATGCAGCTGATGCCGATGACAGCCAAACGTTTTGGCGTCACCGACCGCACCAACCCATCGCAAAGTGTCGAAGGGGGTGCGCACTACCTGCGGGTTCTGCTCGACTATTTTGATAACGATCTGACACTTGCCATTGCCAGCTACAATGCAGGAGAGGGGGCGGTGGTAAAGTATGGCCGCAAGATCCCTCCATATCCTGAGACGCAGAAATACGTTGCCAAGGTGCTGAAGTTTCTGCGGCGTAATCTTAAAAAGAGCCAGGTGCGGAGCCTTTCATCCACTGTTGCACAAGCAGATCGACAGGGTTCGTAAAAAAGTTTGCAGTCGTCAGTTTGCAGTTGGCAGTAAAACGTCATTGCGAGGAGCTTCAGCGACGCGGCAATCTTTCCTCGCTACTCAGTACTCAGTCCTATTCCAGTACCGCTGTCGCCTGTAAATCCGCATGGTAGGAGGAGCGCACCATTGGGCCGCTGGCGACGTTGGAGAACCCCAGCTCTTCTGCATGGTTCGCTAACTGCGTAAACTCCTGCGGGGTGACAAAACGCTTCACCGGAAGATGATCGCGTCCCGGCTGTAAATACTGCCCGATGGTGAGCATGTCGCAATTGTGTTGATG
>JAIVTC010000108.1:0-4478 GCA_048629055.1 Candidatus Bathyarchaeota archaeon | reverse complement strand
GCCCTTTTGGCCAGATTTCCCGTCCATTATCGTTAAATAGCGCTGCTATTCGCCTCAAATGCACGAAAAATCTGACTCAAAATGACGTCCCCTCGCTACGGCCCCTATTCTCGGACAGGCTCCTAGTGCTCCGTCGAGATGACAAACTGTAAACCGGAAGTGAAGGATGCCAATAGAAACCAGATGCTACGCATTACCCGTTGGTTATTGCACTCTGAAATTAGACAGGGGAGAAGCACCCGGCTCTGTTTTTTTGCTGCATAGCACGCAAAAATCAACAATACCGTGATATCATGGGAAATTCTCTGGTATTCAACAACTGATTTAGATGGCAAAAGAAGATTTTATCGAAATGGAAGGCACTGTCACCGACACCCTCCCAAACACAACTTTTCGTGTTGAACTTGAAAATGGTCACGTCGTCACCGCCCATATCTCCGGCAAAATGCGTAAGCACTACATCCGCATTCTTACCGGGGACAAGGTAACTGTACAGCTGACTCCTTATGACCTGAGCAAAGGTCGTATCACTTATCGTGCTCGCTAAGTAGCTGTCCAAAAATAACTTCCCGATCCTGCTTGCCCTGTTGCCCGTCTTCTGCGTGGCCTACATGGACGTAGGTCAGGGGCGTGAGCAGGACGCGGAAGCTTTGCAGCAAGAGTTACATAACCCTGCTATGCGCCCCTTGCTGCGCCTTGAATACGAACAACATTGCTGCTCGATATCAGGAAGTTATTTATGGACAACTCCAAGCGGCTTTTCCGCTTCCTGCTTGCCGATAATCTCAAATTCCAGCTCGTCCGCCGGCCGGCTGATTTTTACACTGCCGCCTGAAGAGAGCTTGCCGAACAGCAACTCTTCTGCCAGCGGCTTTCTGATTCTCTCCTGAATCAGCCGCTCCATCGGGCGGGCGCCCATTTTCGGGTCATAGCCCTCTTTGGCAAACCACTCTCTAACCTCCTGCCCGATGGTTAGAGTGACATCTTTCTCCGCCAGCTGCTGCTCCATTTCAAACAGGAATTTGTCAGCCACCTTGCTGATAGACGCTTCATCCAGTGCGCCAAACTGCACTACGGCATCGAGCCTGTTGCGAAACTCCGGCGTGAAATATTTTTTCAGCGCCTCCATGCCGTCACTGGAGTGATCCTGCACGGTGAAACCGATTGACGCCCGGCTCATCTCCTGTGCGCCGGCATTGGACGTCATGACCAGCACCACATTGCGGAAATCCACCTTGCGGCCGTTGTTATCTGTGAGAGTCCCATGATCCATGATCTGCAACAGCAGGTTAAAGACATCCGGATGCGCTTTCTCTATCTCATCGAGCAACAACACAGCGTGCGGGTGTTTGTTGATCTCTTCGGTCAGCAGGCCGCCCTGATCATAACCGACATAACCCGGAGGCGCGCCGATCAGCCGCGAGACAGTGTGGCGCTCCATGTATTCGGACATGTCAAAGCGCACCATCTCCATGCCCATGATACGCGCCAGCTGGCGTGTCACCTCGGTCTTGCCGACGCCAGTCGGCCCGGTAAAGAGAAAAGAACCTACCGGCTTCTGCTGTGATCCCAGCCCGGATCGACTCATGATGATGGATGATGAGAGTTTCTCAATCGCCTCATCCTGACCATAGATGACCCGTTGCAGATCCCTTTGCAAATGACGCATGGTGTCAGAGTCCGACTCAGAGACCTTGCGCGACGGGATGCGCGCAATTTTCGCCACGATCTCTTCAACTTGCGAGACCCCGATGATCTCCGGCTTCTCTTCAACGCTCTGCAACTGTGTGTAGGCGCCGGATTCATCGATGACATCGATCGCCTTGTCGGGAAGATGACGTTCATTGATATATTTATCAGAGAGTTCTGCAGCAGCGGCCAGTGCATCATCACTGTATTTGATGCCGTGATGCTCTTCAAAACGGCTTTTGAGGCCCTTCAGAATATCGATTGTCTCCTCGACGCTTGGCTCATTGATATCAATCTTCTGGAATCGGCGCGCCAGCGCACTATCCTTCTCGAAAATGTTGCGGAATTCCGTATAGGTGGTTGAGCCGATACAGCGCAACTCACCTGAAGCCAGAGCCGGTTTGAGCAGATTCGACGCATCCATGGTTCCACCGGATGCAGAGCCGGCGCCGATGATGGTGTGAATCTCATCGATAAAAAGCATGGTGTTCGGCTGTTGTTTCAAATCGGCCAGCACCGCCTTGAGACGCTCTTCAAAATCACCCCGGTATTTTGTTCCCGCCACCAGAGAACCAAGATCCAGTGAATAGATGACTGCATCCGCGAGTACTTCGGGAACCTCCCCGTCCACAATTTTTTTTGCCAGCCCCTCTGCAAGCGCTGTTTTACCGACTCCTGCCTCACCGACCAGCAGAGGGTTGTTCTTGCGGCGACGGCACAGTATCTGAATTGCACGCTCAGTCTCGAGCGCACGCCCGATGAGTGGATCGATGCGACCATGGGCGGCCTCTTCATTGAGGTTGACAGCAAACTGCTGCAACGGGGATTTTTTGGGCGCATCCTCTTCAGCCTCGATATCCTGCATATCCTCGAGCAATTCACGCTCGATATCATCAGCCATCAGCCTGGGGATACCATGAGAGATGTAATTCACCACATCGAGGCGCGTAATATCTTGAATGCCCAGAAGATAGACAGCCTGCGACTCGTGCTCGCCAAAGATTGCAACCAGCACATTGGTGCCGCTCACCTCCCTCTTCCCGGACGACTGCACACTGTAGACGGCACGTTGCAGTACGCGTTGAAAGCCCAGTGTCGGCTGCGGATCCCGCTCCTCCTCTTCAGGAACCAGAGGTGTTGTTTCACCAAGAAAGTCCGTGATCGATAAGCGAAGGTCGTTGATACGCGCACCGCAGGAGAGCAGCACTTCAACGGCGGAAGGATTATCGGTCAATGCCAGCAGCAGATGCTCCACCGTCATAAATTCATGACGCTGCTCATTTGCCCAGCTAAAGGCCTGGTTGAGAGTGTTTTCGAGCTCGGTATTCAACATGATATTCTCATTTTTTGCTATTGGTGCATGAAGAAAAGCTAGTGAGATCAAATCTCAGACTGACAGGCAAGAAAGATCATTTTCTCTCGCTAAGACGCCAAGACCGCAAAGGTTTTTCTTGGCGGGCTTTGCGCCTTTGCGAGAGTCATTTATTGAAATTTGACTCACTTGCATAGACATTGTCCACTCAAGGATTACTAGTGAAACCTGTCACGCCTCCTCCATGGTACACATCAACGGATGCTGGCTCTCCTTGGAGTAACTGTTCACCTGCATCACCTTGGTCTCGGCGATATCCCGGGTAAACACCCCGCAAACTCCCTTTCCACGGGTATGAACATGCATCATGATTTGGGTTGCGCGCTCACTGTCGAGGCGGAAAAAACGCTGCAATATCTCAATGACAAAACCCATCGGCGTATAGTCGTCGTTGAGCAGCACCACCTTGAACATCGGTGGTTTTTGCAGCTTCGGCTTCTTCTCCAGCGTGGCGAGGCCATGATCATCTGAGTGGTCTTGTTGTGACATAACTTAATAAATAGTGTGTTTTGAGTGAATTTTCAAGCTGTTGATCAAATATTGAATCTGTATGCCACTATTTTGCTACATAGATCGAGAAAAATCATTTCTAAATTGACCTTTTCGCAAATCAAGTTATAATTCCAAAAAAATAGATTAGTTTTCAAGAAGTAAGCTCACTTTTCATCATGTTTTTAGTGTCTGGAAAATATAGAGTGGGTATGAGTCAAGTCACATATAGCAATCATAATCAATAAGTAGCAGCGGAGTACAATTATGCCAACAGGTACAGTCAAATGGTTCAATAACAGAAAGGGATATGGATTCGTCGTCCCTGACGAACAGGTGGAGGAGGATGTATTCATCCACTATTCATCCATTGAGATGGAAGGCTTCAAAACACTCAACGAGGGGCAAAAAATCAATTTTGAGCTCTCCGATGGTCCCAAGGGACTGCACGCCACCAATATCACAGATCTGATCTGACCTGATCAATCCTGATCACCCGAACATGAAGAAGCCCGCAATCGCGGGCTTTATTGTCATTGCGAGGAGCGAAGCGACGCGGCAATCTGGACGGCCTCGTTACAGATTTTCTTCGCTCGCAAAGAGGGCTTAACGCCATTCGCCGATGCCCCGATTAATCCTGTTCAACAAGCCCTACCAGGTGCTGAGCCAGTTTACCGATGGCGAGGGACGCCAAACCCTGGCGGACTACATCACTATCCCTGCGGTTTATGCCGCCGGCAGACTCGATCGTGACAGCGAAGGACTGCTGCTGCTCACCGATGACGGTAAGTTGCAGCAGCGCCTCAGCAATCCACGTCACAAAACCTGGAAAACCTACCTGGTGGAGGTTGAAGGCATCCCGCAAGCAGAGCAGATCACCCGCCTGCAGCAGGGTATCACACTCAAGGATGGCCCTACACTGCCGGCA
>JAIVTC010000107.1:0-2132 GCA_048629055.1 Candidatus Bathyarchaeota archaeon | reverse complement strand
TCGCTCTCACTCTCGGCATCTGTTTGCGCAGATGATACGACGTTTCTAAAGGGAGATGCTGCTGTGGCGTCGACTCTTGTGAGCTTGACCTTTGATACGCTCGAACGGTACGCGTTGGATGGGAATGCAGATGCACAGGCTTTGCTTGCCGGGCGCTACTTCAGCGGAGACGGAGCCAAAAAAGATCTCTACAGGGCCGGCATTTGGTATCGACGCGCTGCTGAAGGCGGATGTGCCGAAGCGCAGTATCAAATTGGCGTGATGCTGCTTGATGGTGAAGGAGTAACGGAAGACAGCAACGAGGGACTCGAGTGGATATTCAGGGCGTCGCAGGCGGATCATGGCAAGGCAACCGAGGTGTTCAACTACCTGATGGCAAATCCCGTGGCGCTGGATTGTTAACCACCCATAGACCACAGTCATCCCGGCGCATGCTGGGATCCATGCTTGCCAATTATCGTCATTTTCCTGGATGCCGGCATTCGCCGGTATGACGGATAACTTATTTCCCTACTGATTTCTGCAATATCGCTTTCAACTCCCGTATCTCCAGCTGCAGCTGTTCAAGGGTCACTGTCGGCTCCGGTTTTTCTGCCTCGCGCGCCAGTTCATGCTCTTCATTCATGACATTGACAACGATGCCGATCACCATATTCAAAAAAGCGAAGGCGGTAATAAAGATAAAGCTCAGATAGTAAATCCAGCTGAGTGGATAGACAGCCATGGTTTCGTACATGACGTCGGTCCAATCTTCAAAAGTCATGACGCGGAACAGGGTGAGCAGCGCTACCAGTATATCGCCCCAGAGTTGCTCATTGATGGCATGGAAAAACGAAGAGCCAATCGCTGCATAGATATAAAAAATGATAAACATCAGCAATAGCACGTAGCCGAGCTGGGGCAGCGCCTTGAGCAGTGAATTTAGCAGAATACGCAGTTCCGGGATGATGGATACCATCCGCAGCACCCGGAAAATCCTGATCAGGCGGCCGATAAATGCCATCTCGCTGTCCTGAACAGGCATGAGGCTGAAGATGACGATCAGTGTGTCGAAAATGTTCCAGCCGCTTTTGAAAAAATCTCTTTTACGCTCTTCGGCAATAAACCGGATGCTGATTTCCAGCAGGAAAAACAGCGTGACGCCAAGATCCAGCCAATGCATCAGGGTCAGAAATCTTGGAGAGATGTCATAGGTTTTGACGCCAATGACCAGCGCCGAGAAAATAATAATGGCAACCACAGCAAGTTCAAAAATGCGGTTGTTATGCAGGCGCTGGAGTGCCAGCTGAAGAGAGAGGACGTTCATGGCGGCGCAAGATAGCAAAAAATTCAGTAATAGGCCAATATGCGGGAGTTTAATTCCCTCTCTTTTCGACCGAAGTGAGAAATCCTGTTGTAAGTTCTCAATAACCCAGTGCTTGATCTTGATTCGCTATGTTGTCATTTCGACCATCGGGAGAAATCTGAAAACACTGGAGCCTCTTGCAAAACTCTAAAAGACGTCATTCCGGCGAAGGCCGGAATCTATAAAATCAACCACTTACAGCTCGAGAGAGATGGATTCCGGCTAAAAACATGCCGGAATGACGGTGTTTTGCAAGAGGCTCACTGGACAGAGTGAACAAATTCAAGATTTCTCCCTTCGGTCGAAATGACAATGCCTATATCAGGAGGCTGTCCGGGAACAAAAAAACTACTGCGTCTGCGTGCAATGTTTTTTGATGGTCGCTTCAGCTTCGCGCGTTTTTTGTGAAAGCTCCTTTTCGTTGAGGAAGCGATTATTAGCGCCTGACTCCTCGATATAGACGCGACCTTGACTCTTCATGACTTCAAGATTCTTGCGCAACTGCCGGCAGCTTTGCTGCAGCTGCTTTTGGCGGGCTGTTTTTGCACGGGTATCTCTTTTCTGCTGCTGCCGCGCCTCGCGTCTGCTTCGCGCCTCTTTTTCACTGTTGATGATCTCCTCGACTCTTTTACCGGCAGCTTCGTTCTCCCCGGAGGAGTTGTTGATTTCCGGTGTTTTCAGGGAGCTGGCATCGGCAGGAGGCGGCGATTGCGAATAGACAATGTTGCCGTTGTGATCAAGCCATTTGTGTATCTCTGCAACTGCTTTCGAAGCGATGAGGGTTGGA
>JAIVTC010000106.1:0-2082 GCA_048629055.1 Candidatus Bathyarchaeota archaeon | reverse complement strand
AGCGAGCCGCCGCTGGCTCTAAAATAAAATCCCCCTCAATCCCCCTTTTTCAAAGGGGGAGGATGAACTGATACCTCCTGTTATCAAATAGAGAAGGCAGTGTGATTCCCCCCTTTATCAAAGGGGGGGCTAGGGGGGATTTGGTAAAGCAATTCAAATTCAGGGATAAAGTTCCTCTATAATCAGTTCAATCTATTAATTTGGAGTTGTTTATGTGCAAGTTGTGTTGGGGTTTGTTGCTGGTTCTGCTGCTATTCGTCGCTGCCGGCGCTTATAAATTCATTATTCAGGGCAGTGTGGCGCCATCGAGTGATGAACGCACCGCGATTGTGCTCAGTGATGGAGAGCGTGATCTGGTATTGACCGAGATGCGCGATTTTTTGCTGTCGGTACAACAGATTACCAGGGCTGTAGTTGCGGATGATATGGAGGCTGTGGCAAAGGCTGCACACCGGGTCGGCAGAGCCGCGCAGGGTGAAGTGCCGATGTCACTGATCAGCAAGCTTCCTGTGGGGTTCAAAAAACTGGGTTTTGAAACCCATGGTAAATTCGATCAACTGGCGCTGGATGCCGAACAGCTGGGTGACAGGGACCATATTCTGGAACAGATGGCGGCGTTGATGGATAACTGCGTCGGCTGTCATGCAGGTTTCAAGCTGGTGACAGAGCAGGCAAATTAATATGAAATTGTTTGATGCGCCTCGCTGCGCTCTGCACATCCTATACACCCGTTAGCATACATCCGCCATAGGATGTGCAGAGCAACGCGAGGCGCATCAAATACACCCGATAACAACAACTGTGACCATCCATGAAAAAACATCGCTTAAAACGTCTCCTGATCATCCCTGCCATACTGATTGGCGTCGGCATCTTTGTGATTCAGAAAAAGAACAGCAGCAAGCCTGTGCAGATGCCTGTTGCAGAGAGAAGCACCACTGTGCGGGTGATGACTGTCCCGCAAACCGATGTTGTGCCGCACCTCATGGCGACCGGAAACGTGCAGCCGAGCAAGGTATGGAGTGCAGTTGCCCAGGTCAGCGGCAAGGTAATCGAACTGCATCCGCGTCTCGAAAAAGGGGAGCTGATCCGGGCTGGCGAGGTGCTGCTGAAAATTGATCCGAGCGATTATGAGCTGGCGATTGTACAGGCCGAAACAGCGATAGAGAGCACCAGGGTGGCGCTGACGCAGGTCGATGTGCAGGAACAGAATGCACAGGCATCGCTGCAGATCGAGCAGCAGGCGTTGAAAATTACCGAAGACGAGCTGCAGCGCAAGGAGAAGTTGCTGGCGAACAAAACGGTCTCTTACTCCGAATATGAGAAGGAGCAACGCATCTCTCTGCAGCAGAAACAGAGTGTGCAGTCACAGCTCAATAGCATTTCGCTCTATCCGATCGAGCGCAAAAAGCTGCAGGCTGAGCAGGCGAAGCTGGAAGCGCAGCTTGCCGGAGCCAAACTCAATCTTGAACGCACAACGGTGACGATGCCGTTCAATGGCCGCATCTCCAAGGTTGCGGTTGAATATCAGCAGCTGGTCAATGACAGACTTGGCGCAATGATTGTTGCCGACGGCATCGACACGGCGGAAGTTGCGGTGCAGATCCCCATGGGGCGTCTTGGAGGACTGATTCACTCCAGGGAGGTGGTCAATATCGCCGAGGCTGCTGATGTTGAAATCGGCAAGAAGCTCGGGCTCACGGCAAGGGTGCTGTTGCAGCAGGGTGGTCACTCTATCGAGTGGGATGCGACTGTTGCCCGTCTCAGTGACGAGCTCGATCCGCGCACCCGCACCGTGGGCGTCATCGTCGAGGTTGAGCAGCCCTATGCGCGGGTGCAGCCCGGCAAGCGTCCTCCGCTGGTCAAGGGTCTGTTCGTCAATGTCGAGTTAAAAGGTGCTCCCTATCGTGATGCCATCGTGATTCCGCTGAGCGCCCTCCATGAAGATCAGATGGTCTATGTGGTCGATGCAGAGAAGCGGCTGCAGCGGCGTCCTGTGAGCGCGGCTGCACGCGGCTCTGACTACGTCATTATCAAACAGGGTCTCAAGGCAGGCGAGCAGATCGTGCTCTCGGATCTCGC
>JAIVTC010000105.1:0-6389 GCA_048629055.1 Candidatus Bathyarchaeota archaeon | reverse complement strand
CTGGATGTCAAACTTGGCTTTCAGCGCGGCAAAGAGGAGAGCCGCCCGGCTTTTCGCATCAACTTTGACGGCACAGAGTTTGTGCTGGTTGTGCTGCAGCCCGGCGAACAGCGCCATCCGCCGATCGACCCGGTAACCGGGAAGGCGGAGCGGGGAATAGATATGGAATCGTTGCAGAAAATGGTTGAGTCGTAGGTTGGGCAAAGGAGCGGTAGCGACGTGCCCAACGAATGTATTGATTGTTGGGCACGTCGTGCCTCCTTTGCCCAACCTACAAACTTTAACGCTGATCCATCGGTACAAAATCACGTTTGACGGCGCCGTCATAGATCTGGCGGGGTCGGCCGATGCGTTTGACAGGATCATTCATCATCTCCATCCAGTGCGATACCCAGCCGGCCGTTCTGGCCACGGCGAACATCACCGTCAGCATGTTGCGCGGGATTCCCAGCGCATGGTAGATCATGCCTGAATAGAAATCGACGTTGGGATAGAGCTTGCGCTCGACGAAGTATTCATCCTTGAGCGCTATCTCTTCGAGTTCAAGGGCAAGATCGAACATGCGCCTGTCCTTGCCCTGATAATTCTCCAGCACTTCGTGGGCAACCTGGCGGATGATCCTGGCGCGGGGGTCGTAGTTCTTGTAAACCCTGTGGCCGAAACCCATGAGACGAAACGGGTCATCCCTGTCTTTGGCGCGGGCGATATATTTGGGAATATTTTTGCTGCTGCCGATCTCATCGAGCTGTTGCAGCACTGCCTCATTGGCTCCGCCGTGCGCCGGCCCCCACAGTGAGGTGATGCCTGCCGCGATACAGGCGTAGGGATTGGCTCCGGAGCTGGCGGCAAGCCGCACCGTCGAGGTGCTGGCATTCTGCTCGTGGTCTGCATGCAGGATAAAGAGAATATTCAGTGCGCGAACAGCAACCGGGTCACTCACATAAGGGCCGCACGGCGTGGCGAACATCATATGCAGCAGATTGTCACAATAGTGCAAATCATTCTGCGGATACATGAAGGGTTCGCCGATGCTGCGCTTGTAGGAAGCTGCTGCAATCGTGGCAACCTTGGCGATCAGGCGCTGCGCCGCATCGGCGCGATGTTCAGGATTATTCAGATCCAGGGTGTCGTGATAAAAAGCCGAGAGTGACGCCACCACTCCGGCCATCATTGCCATCGGATGTGAATCGTAGCGAAAGCCCTGAAAAAATTTGGTCAGCGACTCATTGATCATCATGTGATCATGAATGGTTGCCTGAAATCGGTCCAGCTTGTCGGCGCCGGGCAATTCACCGCAGATCAGCAGGTGCGCAACCTCCATGAAGGTGCAATGCTCCGCCAGCTGCTCGATCGGGTAGCCGCGATAACGCAAAATCCCGGCTTCACCGTCGATATAGGTGATGCCACTGTGACAGCTTGCTGTAGCAACGAAACCCGGATCATAGGTAAACAGGCCGGTCTCGCGATAGAGCCGGGAGATATCGATCGCACCGGGACCCTCGGTGCCGCGTTGTATAGGCAACTCGACGGACTTTCCGGTTGTATTGTCAGTCAGGGTAACTGAGTCAGACATGACGCGGCCCTCGCTATAAAAAATAAAAGAGTTCTATTCTACCTGATTTACTCACAGCCGTTCGATGTCCGCTCGCACTGCAGCAGATGAATCGCGAAACAGTTGCTGCTCGGAAGTATTCAACGGCATCTCGATAATTTTCTCGATGCCGCTGCGGGAGAGTACGCAGGGGACCCCCATCGCAAGGCCGGTTTCGCCATACTCACCCTCGAGAATGGCAACCGTCGGCAGGATGCGCCGCCGGTTGTGACAGATGGCATCCACCATGATGGCCACTGAGGCGCCGGGTGCGTCATAGGCGCTGGAATTCTTGCGCAGCGCCAGGATCTCCGCACCACCTGAACGGGTTCTGTCGATAATCTGCTGCATCGTTTCAGCATCGATGAAATGCGAAACAGGAATTCCATTAATTGTGCAAAAACGGGGCAGAGGCACCATGGTATCGCCGTGCCCTCCAAGGACAATGGTGGTGATATCCAGTGCCGAGAACCCCGTCTCCATGGCGATGAAAGCAGCCATGCGCGAGGAGTCCAGCACCCCCGCCTGGCCAAGGATGCGGGAGCGATCCCAGCCGGTGCGTTTCCATGCATGGTAGGTGAGAATATCCACCGGGTTGCTGACCAGCAGCAGCATGCACTGCGGCGCATAGCGCAGCACGTCGTCCAGAATCCCATCCAGAATGGCGATATTGGTATGCAGTACATCCGAACGCGACATCCCCGGCTTGCGCGGCACTCCGGCGGTAATCACCACAAGATCAGAGTCCTGCATGGCTGCGGGATCATTGCTGCCGGTGACGATGGTATCAAAATCGAAAAAAGGCGCTGTTTGAAAAATGTCCAGCGCCACTCCCTGAGGTGCATCTTCACGGATATCGATGAGCACGACCTCACTGCATAACTCCTGCTCGGCCAGAATTTGCGCACTGGTTTCACCCACGCGCCCGGCGCCAATGATGGTTATTTTTTTCATGCTGCTCTCCTTTGAATTTCAAATCCCCCTCAATCCCCCTTTTACAAAGGGGGAAGCTGGCCCCTTCAATCTCCAATAGCGCAAGTTAAGCCAAATACCACCGTCATCCCGGCGCAGGCCGGGATCCATAACCATCTATGTGTGCCGCTTTCCCTGGATACCGGCATTCGCCGGCATGACGGATAGAGTGGATGAATTGGCATTTTCAGCCTAACTTGTCGCCACTCCCCTCAATCCTCTTTTCCAAAGGGGAAGCTGGTTGCTTTAGTATAGATAAGAATCGCCGGAGTTTTCTTACCGGCAGCCGGTCAACTGGAACTCGGCCTTGCGGTCACGGGAAAACTCCACGGCCACCTTTGCACACACATCTGTCTCGACATGCAATTTGACTGTATCCGGATCGATCAGCGTTATCTGCAAATCCGTACCCTGAAGGTAACTGGTTCTCACCTCGCTTGTCTGCGGGCGATGGGCGCCATGGCGCACCGGCCAGTAGAGGATGTAATCATGATTGACCTTGAGCCGGTGAGGAGCATTTTTCACGCTCAGATCGATCAGCTCTCCACCAGGATCGCGAGTGCTGAAAAACCATTCGACATGACGCCGCTCACCATCCAGTTTCATTTCTGCAACTGCTTTGTAACGGCTTTTCCACTGCAATCGCGCCACCGGGAAGAGGGCAAACTGATGCTCGCTAAAATGGCCATTGGGATCATTCTGCTTGCTCATCGGCGGCAGGATGTCGACGCTGTTCCACTCATCGCCACTGCTGTGATACAACATGAAGCTGACCAGAGAGGCCTTTTTTACGGCAGCGGGATTGACCTGGATCGAGAGCGGATAGCCTGACACCGAGAAGTCCGGCAGTGGATCCGGATCCTCTTCAAAAAACGCAGGAGGGATCTGCGTGGCTCCATCCGCAGGCCATACAACCAGCTCGGGATTCTGCAGCTGCTTGTCACGCAACTGCTGCTGCATATATTCAGGGCGCACCTTCCGCGGAGTGTTGCTGCAGAACAGCTGATAGCTTCCTGACTCTGTGTAGATGGCTGTTTCCGGCGCCTGCAAACAAATATCCCTGTACCAGTTTTCACTCACCCTGGTGTTGCTGTCACAGATGGTGAAATAACGACCGCTTTGACCATAGCGGGCGGCGGCAGGAGGATTTGCGCACAGCGTGTCAAACCAGCTCTTGCGCACCTTCCAGCGGCCATCACACAGATTGTAATAGCGCCCCGCCCCCTGCAGCAGTGCAGATGCCGGGGGCTGCTGACAAAACTTCTGCATATAGCCGGCATCGAGACGGGCTTTGTTCGCACAGCTTTCATGCCATGGCGCCTGATAGAGCGCCCGGGGAGGAATCTGCCGGCACAGATCGTCGTGGTAGCTGCCGCTGACGAGTCTGTCGAGACAATAGACAGGCGGCGTGAACAGCGCCTCACCGCCGCTATCGGTACACAGCCCGCGCAGATCCGAACGCCCGAGCTCAAACACCTGCACACCATCCTCTGCGCCAATGCCTATCTCGTCCACGGCAAAGTTCAAAAATGTAAAACGGTGATAGATAGCGCCCATGAGGCCATCGATGGCGGCATCTATGTGCATGTCGGTAGATCCCTGGCTGACATTTTCGAGCACTGCATCATGGGGATAGCCGCTATGCTGCACCCGTTGCGCTATCTCTTTGCCGGTAAAAAATCTGCCGCCCGGCTCTTCATGATGTGCCGAATGGAGTGGCTGCCGGGCATCTCTCCAGTGGTTATTCGCCAGATAAGCGGCATGATTCTGCGCCGCCCGGGTCAATGCCGGTTGCTGCTGCAGCGTCGTCATTCCCGCCTGGGCGCGCAGCTTGTTAAGGTAGGCCAATCCCTCGGCAGCCACCCAGCCGGGCTGCGCCCATGCGAGCAGCAATAACAAAATACTCTTTTTGCAGAGTCGCAGGGGGGATGAGGTGTCTTTTTGCCGCATCCACCTAAGCTGGAAAATCCAGAAGCAATAAGCGGAGCGCATTGCACCTTTCCATGCGGCGCAATGCCCGTTGGTTATTGACGCCCTACGCCACGCATGAAATTTTCTTTGACATTTTGCATAAGATTTACAGAGTAAGAGACTGATACTCCCCCCTTTGACAAAGGGGGGCCGGGAGGGGGTTATGATGGAATGCGCCATTGCGAAGAGGGGGAGATAAGGCATTGCACCTAATTCTCCGAGCGCAGCGCAGAGAGTTCGTGAAACAATGCCCGTGCGGATTTTGGCGGCTTGTTTAACTTTCGTTCCCTGTTCGCGTTGCGCAGCAGTTGACGCAGATGCTGGCGATCAGCATTTTGAAAGCGCCTCACCAGTTCATCCAGCAGAGCATCATCCCCGGCCAGCAGCGCGTCACGCCACGCCTCAACCTCGTGAAGCGCCTCGACCTCCTGCTGCTGCGGACGACGGAAACCATCCAGCGCCTGCTGCACGGCTGCAGCATCCACCTCACGCATCAGGCCGGCGATATATTGCAGCTGGCGTTTCAGCGCTCCCCGCTTGAAACGTCTGGCATCCATGATTGCCGTTTGCAACGGCTCCGTCAGCCCCAGCACGCGCAGTTGGGATTGCGGCAATGCCACCAGCTGCTTGCCCAGATCATGCAGGAGGTGCAATTCACGCTTGATTTGTGACTTGCTTTTGACTTCAGTTGTAGGCGTCTCTGATTCCATTTTTCAATATTGGGATATAGGGGGACAGTATACTTATTTCGCCCATCACTCCGGACGAAAAATGAAATTCATGGAATAAGTATACTGTCCCCGGAATTAGAATATTTATTCTCATGCACGTGAAATAAAGCTGCCTGTGGCGGTATTGACCTTGACCAGCTCACCGCTCTCGATATATTCAGGAACCTGAATTTCGAGCCCCGTCACCAGCGTTGCCGGTTTGGTTCTGCCTGTTGCCGTGGCGCCTTTTACACCGGGCGTGGTATCGGTGATCGTCAGGCTGACTGACTGCGGCAGTTCGATGGCAAGAATTTCGCCATCGACCAGCAGCGCCAGAATCCCTTCCATCCCCTCGACCAGGTACTCAAGCTGCCCCTCGAGATCTTCCCGATTGAGTCCATACTGGGAGTAATCATCAAGATTCATGAAGATCAGAATGTCGCCATCCTGGTAGGAGTATTGAACCTGCACTCGGGAGCAGTCGATATCCTTGAGGAGATCATCACCCTTGAGTGACTGATCGAGCTTCTGCCCTCTCTTTAGATTTTTGAAACGGATTTTGTAGAGTGTTGCAGCACCGCGGGAGGATGGACTCTTGCTCTCCACCCGCCGTACAGAATGGGGAATGCCATCTATCTCGACGATATCCCCTCTTTTCAAATCACACGCCTTTGGCAAGTCTCTCTCCCGGTTTCGGTTGCGGCTTCGATAGAGAGCATTATAGCAGTGAGTGGTGCATGATTCGGTGCAATGCACAGGCTTATTGACACCCTGCGATTGGGGCAGGAAATTTTGCTATGTGGATACCGGCAGCAGGGGATGCTGCCGGCCCGGGGGATGGCATTTACCATCTCCCGAGGCCAACAATGTTTTTCTATTTTTTACCCAGCATCTTGTCGATCTTCTTCTCACTCGCAAGCCAGTCCGCATGTTCATGGCCCGGCGCGAAGTTGCGCTCCTTGGCGCTGTAATAAGCCATCTTCTCGATCATCTCGTAGCGCATCTGCGGATCGACAGCTGTAGCGGTTTTCTTTTTAGCAGGCGCTTTTGCAGCTTTTTTTGGCATTGCCTTTTTTGGAGCTGCCTTTTTGGGGACCGCTTTTTTAGCAACACTCTTCTTTGCTACAACCTTTTTGGCGACAACC
>JAIVTC010000104.1:0-6637 GCA_048629055.1 Candidatus Bathyarchaeota archaeon | reverse complement strand
CGTAGACAAGCTCTTCCCAATCGGCAAAATCCTGCTCCTGCAGCGGTTTCGACAATCCAAGCGCCGTTGCCAGCTTGCCCCAGAAGGTATGCTCCTGGCGCCACAACTTTTTCATCGGCTCCAGCTTGTAGATGGGGGTGTAACGCGGATCACCGGTTTCAGTGTAGAAGAGACATGCCTCGGCGCACAGGCCGCAGTGAACACAGCTCGAGAAATAGGAGGAGATCCTGGCGTCGATCTGTTTGCCGAGCTCGGCTACACCCCGTTCAAATTGTTCGCTCATCACGTATTCTCCCGGTTCATGCCCTGATTCCCTTGCGCCCCATGGTGGCCCCGGTGTATCCCCGGCTGAAGGCGAAGGTAAAAGCGTGCATCAGGCTGCTGAACGGAAAGTAGATCAGCAGCATCTCGACCAGCAACAGGTGCGTCAGGCGCAAAGCTTCGACCGACTGCGCCAAAGCCAGACAGCCGCTCAGCATCACCAGAAACACCAGTACCGTACCCACGTAGTCATCCGCACTGGAGAGCAGGCGCGTCACGGGGTTCAGCAGGCGATAGAGCCACAGCATGATCAAACCGGCAAAGGCAACCTCGGCGGCAACGATAAACGCCCAGTAGGGCATCGACCACCAGCCAAAACCTGTCATGCGCTCGGCAAAAAAATCGACATGGGGGCGCGCCAGAAAAAGCAGCGCAAACAGCCCCAGGTGAAACATGTAACCGGCGATCAGCTGAACCTTGCCATGCCGTCGGACTGTGCGTTCAGGCACAAAACGGCTGAAAATCGCACGCAAGGCTCCGGCCCCGCTGCCATCCCGGGGCACAGCCAGATCTTTTTTGACGCCTGCACGCAGGATCATAAAGAGTCGCCACAGCACGCCCAGCACAAACAGTGTCAACGAGAAATACCATAGCGGGCCATCAATCAGTTGCGCGATCATTTTTCCACCTCCCCGGGACCGGGATTGTCATGATGCACAGCGGAGCCCTGCTGCTTCGGTACAACCTTGCCTTCATCGATGCACCGCTGCGCCCACCACGAATGGTGGTCTTTCGCCCAGTTGAGATCGCAATAGCCGCTGGTCATCCCCTCGATGGCTCCCTGCATACCGATCGTGCCAATATAGATGTGGCCGATGATGACCGTCAACATGATAACTGCGGCAATGGCGTGGACCACATGAGAGAGTTCCATAATGCCGCGTCCCTGTTCGAAAACAGGAAACAGCAGCACGACCCCGGAGATTGCGATGAGTCCGCCAACGAGGATCAGCAGCCAGAAAAGCGTCTTCTCCCCCATGTTGAAAAAATTTGACGGAACATCGTGCTCGCCGATAATCCCGCCACCCTTCAGCAGCCACGTCAGGTCGCCTTTCTGATAGATGTTCCTGATCACGAATTTCAGAAACATCAGCACCAGCGCCAGCAGAAACAGGGGGCCGAAAAGATTATGCCCCTCCTTGGCGGCGGACGCCAGCATAGAGAAGAGTTCCGGGCCCATCCACGGCAGCAGCAGTGAGCGGCCGAACAACAGGATCAGCCCGCTGAATCCCAGAAAAAGGAAGATGAACGCCATGAACCAGTGGATCATGCGTTCATAGACAGAGTATCGCTCTATTTTTTTGTCCGACTCGCCATCCCTGATGAGAACCTTGCCGCGGATGAAGTAGAATAACAATACCGCCAGCATGGCCCCTGCAAGCAGGTAACCACCTGTTGGCAGGAGTTGCTTCATGCGAAAGTACCGCCAGATCTGGCCCTGCTGAGTGATCAGTACGCCGCTTTGCACACCCTGAACCTGGCTGTCGCCCCGGGGAAACATCGCCGCCACCGCAGGCGGGAGTTGCTGCGGGTTCACTGCACGCCACAGATCCGAGGCCGGATTCGGCACAGTGACAGGTTTGTTTGATGAAGCGGCATCCTCAGCAAATGCAGGGGAAACAATGAGCAGCACGAACAACACCGCCAAAAAAGAGAGTACCCGTCTATGATTGATCAACATGTCTGCCTTGAGATGTTACGTAATTCGTAACTATTCAGTACATCCGGGGTCGTCACTGCTATCGGATATATCTTCTGGAAAATGCCGTAAATACATCCATGTAGGCTCGCGTCGGCGTCCATGCCTCCGACGTTTCCTTCAGATACATCCAATAGCAGTGACTAATTAGCCAATTTCACAAGATGCTGAATAATTACCGTCATTCAAGAGTTAAGAAATTACTCTTCCGCAGTAGCCTTGCCCTGCACTCCCTTGGAACTTCTCAGGGATGCATTCTCGTAGGAGACGCCCCAGTCGAGCACACTGGCTCCCCGGTTGACGACGCGCTTGCGGTAGATGTCAGAGATAACACTCGCATCACCTGCCAGCAGCGCCTTGGTTGCGCACATCTCCGCACACAACGGCAGCTTGCCTTCGGCCAGGCGGTTGGAGCCGTATTTGCGTCTCTCCTCCGCGCTGTTGTCCTCCTCGGGTCCGCCGGCGCAGAAGGTGCATTTGTCCATCTTGCCGCGACTGGCGAATGCGCCGTCTTCCGGAAACTGCGGTGCGCCGAATGGGCAGGCGTAGAAGCAGTAGCCGCAGCCGATACAGATATCCTTGTCATGCAGCACCAGGCCGTCATCCGTAGTATAGAAGCAGTTGACGGGACAGACGGCCGCACAGGGTGCATCGGAACAGTGCATACAGGCCACAGAGAGTGAACGCTCTCCAGCCTCGCCATCCTTGATGGTCACAACCCTGCGGCGATTGACGCCCCATGGAACATCGTTTTCATTTTTACATGCAGTAACACAGCCGTTGCATTCAATGCAGCGCTCAGCATCACAGTAGAATTTCATACGCGCCATTGGATCAGTCTCCCATTAAACTTTTGTGATACGGCACAGACTGCATTTTGATTCCTGCATCTGTGTCACCGAGTCATAACCGTAGGTCATTGCCGTATTGGCTGCCTCCCCCAAAACATAGGGATCTGCACCCGCCGGATACTTGCTGCGCAGATCCTTGCCTTCAAAATGGCCGCCGAAATGGAATGGCATGAAGGCCACACCCGATCCCACACGCCTGGTCACCTGCGCCTTGATCTTGATGCGCGCACCCTCGGGGCTCTCCAGCCACACATCGTCGCCATCTCTGACGCCGGCGTTGTTGGCGTCACGCGGATGCAGTTCGACAAACATATCCTGCTGCAGTTCAGCCAGCCATGGATTGGAGCGTGTCTCATCGCCGCCACCCTCGTATTCCACCAATCTGCCTGTCGTGAGGATGATGGGGAAATCCTTGGAGTAGTCCTTTGCCTGAATAGAGGCATAGCGTGTCGGCAGACGATAGAATGATTTGCGGTCTTCGTAGGTTGGATACTTCTCCACCAGATCGCGGCGGCTGGTATAGAGCGGCTCGCGATGAATGGGAACCGGATCCGGGAAGGTCCACACCACTGCACGCGCCTTGGCGTTGCCGAAAGGCGCACAGCCATGCTTGATAGCGACCCGCTGAATTCCACCGGAAAGGTCCGTCTTCCAGTTCTTGCCTTCCGCCAATGTTTTCTCTTCCGGCGTCAGGTCATCCCACCAGCCAAGTTTCTGCAGCAGCTCGGCAGAAAATTCCGGATGGCCGTCTTTCAACTCATTACCCCGAGGATAGGAGCCGCTAGCCAGCAGGCTCACACCGTTGCGTTCCACGCCAAAACGCGCGCGGAAATTGAGACCGCCTTTAGCCACCGGTTTGCTCGTATCATACAGATTGGGCGTGCCCGGATGCGCCATCTCCGCTGTTCCCCAGCAGGGCCAGGGCAAGCCATAATATTCGCCGTCACAGGGACCACCCTCCGCTTCGAGGCTGGTATAGTCAAAAGTCCCCCAGTTCTGCTGCTGTTTCTTCAGCCGTTCCGGAGTTTGCCCCGTATAACCGATGGTCCACATCCCCTTGTTGAACTCACGGGTAATGTCCTCGATCAGAGGCTCGTCATTCTCCACCTTGATATGCTTGAACAGCTGCTCGGCGATTCCCAGCTTCTTCGTCAGCTTGTACATGATGGTCTGGTCAGGCAGCGATTCGAACATCGGCTCGATCACCTTGTCTCGCCACTGCAGTGAGCGGTTGGATGCCGTCACGGAACCATAGGTTTCAAACTGCGTGCAGGCAGGCAGCAGATAGACGCCGTCGGTGCGGTCAGACATGACCGCTGAAACCGTCGGATAGGGATCGATGATCACCATCATATCCAGCTTCTCCATCGCCGTTTTCATCTCCTTGCCGCGCGTCTGACTGTTTGGCGCATGCCCCCAGAAGACCATTGCCCGCAGATTATCGTTTTGTGCAATATTGCCTTTATCTTCGAGGACGCCATCGATCCAGCGCGATACAGGAATGCCCTTGGTATTCATCGGGCTGACATCCTTGCCCTTGCTCTGCTCGTAGCTGCCGGCGTCAAACTGGCCCTTGATCCACTCATAATCCAGATCCCACACCTTTGCCCAGTGTTTCCACGAACCTGCGGAGAGACCGTAATAGCCCGGCAGAGAGTGGGAGAGGATACAGAAGTCAGTCGCTCCCTGGACATTGTCGTGGCCACGGAAAATATTGGTGCCGCCGCCTGCCACGCCCATGTTGCCCAGAGCCAGCTGGAAGATGCAGTAGGCGCGGGTATTGTTGTTGCCGATGGTGTGCTGGGTTCCTCCCATACACCAGATAAAGGTGCCGGGGCGGTGATCCGCCATCGCTTTTGCCGCTGCAAGAATCTGGTTTTCAGGAATCCCGGAAACCCGTTCCACCTCATCCGGCGTCCATTTCGCCACCTCGGCCCTGACTTCATCCATGCCGTAGACGCGCTGATCAATGAAACTCTGATCTTCCCAGCCATTTTTAAAGATATGCCACAGCATGCCCCAGACCACAGGAACATCGGTACCCGGACGTATGCGCAGGAAGATATCCGCGTGCGCAGCAGTACGGGTAAAACGTGGGTCTATGACGATAATGGGAGCGTTGTTCTCCTCTTTCGCCTTGAAAATATGCTGCAGCGCGACTGGATGCGCTTCCGCCGGATTGCTGCCGATGAGCAGTATCGCCTTGGAGTTGTGAATGTCGTTATAGGAGTTGGTCATGGCGCCGTAGCCCCAGGTATTCGCAACGCCCGCTACAGTTGTAGAGTGACAAATGCGCGCCTGGTGATCGACATTATTGGTGCCCCACATCGCCGCCAGCTTGCGGAACAGGTAGGCCTGTTCATTGTTGAATTTGGCAGACCCCAGCCAGTAGACGGAATCCGGGCCGGACTCTTTGCGGATCGCCAGCATCTTGTCGCCAACTTCATTGATCGCCTCATCCCAGGAGATTCTTTTCCATTTGCCGTCGACCAGCTTGGTCGGGTACTTCAGGCGACGTTCACCATGGCCATGCTCCCTGACGGAAGCTCCTTTGGCGCAATGCGCGCCACGGTTGAACGGATGGTCAAACGCCGGCTCCTGCCCCGTCCAGACACCATTTTCAACTTCAGCAATAATGCCGCAGCCAACCGAACAGTGGGTGCAGATTGTCTTGATTTGCGCCGCTTTTTTGGTTTCCGTCGCCTGCGCTCTCTTCATCATGGCCGGGTTCAGGGTGGTCGCCAGTGCGGCGCCTCCGGCCATCAGGCTCGAGTTCCTCAAAAATGTCCGGCGAGTCATGGTCTCACCGGCGCCGCCGGTTGCAGCCTGCTCAGTGTTCGGTTGTGTGGCCGTTACCTGACCCGAGATCTTTTTCAGTTTCATTCTCTATCCCCTGTTAAGGTTTGGCAGCAAGGAGGTTACTCCGCAGCGCTCTTGTAGTAATCGAGCACGTGCTCTGTCAATTGATATCCCTTGTTTGCCGGCTTCTCATCAGCCGCATCGATATCCGCTGAGACCGCCGTTGTCGGAACAATTGCAGCCAGCGCGACACCTGCTCCTGCTGTTACCGCTCCAGCGATGAATGCCCTGCGGCTCTTGAGTGGATCATGCTTTTGATCGTGCTTTTGATCATGCTTCACTAGTCTCTCCTCCCGGAAAATCACCGTCCAAAACGAAGGGATACGCCACTTCATTCAAACCGGCATATTCAGATAACGCCTATCCAGCGCCGTAAACATGGCCCCGAATCGCCCTACCGCTCTATAAAAAACAGCTGATTTCGCTTCACTCAAATCAGTGAAGAAACGTTCCAACCAACTGCCGATATGTGCTTCAAAAAATGTTTTCTGCGCCGATTCATCGCCACCCTCACCGATCAGCATGACCATCACCTCGCACAGTGCGGCCACGTGATCCTCCGGCTCTGTGAAATCACCGGCGCGTTCAAAACCAAGCAGCGCCAGATCATCCCGCAGCCGACTCAATGGTTTCTCCATGAGGAATCCGGTGAGATACCAGGAGCCGTAGGGCACCAGTTCGCCACGACCCAGCCCGATGAACAGATCATGAAACTCATCGTCCACCTGCTGAACATTGCTACTCGAAGCTGCAAGCCCCAGCATCGACATGGATAATGCCAGTTCATCGGAAGTGGCATCAACCTGTGAGAAACCCGCCACCTGCGCCAATAACCCGGCATCCGGCGGCGATCTCAACAACGCCGCCAGCAGAGCATATGCTGCGGCCCGATACTGCTGCTCTTCAT
>JAIVTC010000103.1:0-2321 GCA_048629055.1 Candidatus Bathyarchaeota archaeon | reverse complement strand
CTCAAGGCGCTTGACGAAGTCGGTTATGAAACGCCTTCGCCGGTTCAGGCGGCTACTATTCCGGTATTGCTCGAGGGCAGCGACATTGTCGGGCAGGCGCAGACAGGCTCAGGAAAGACAGCGGCCTTCGCGCTTCCAATGCTGTCGCGCATCGATCTGAAAAAAACGCAGCCGCAGTTGCTGGTGCTGACTCCTACCAGGGAGTTGGCAATCCAGGTTGCCGAAGCCTTTCAGCGTTATGCTTCTCACATGCGTGGATTTCATGTCCTGCCAATCTATGGCGGCCAGGATTACAAGATTCAGCTGCGCGCCCTGAGGCGTGGTGTTCACGTGATCGTGGGTACGCCGGGACGGGTGATTGACCATCTGCGCAAGGGAACCCTGAAACTGGATCAGCTGAAGGCGCTGGTGCTGGATGAAGCCGACGAAATGTTGCGCATGGGTTTTATCGATGATGTCGAATGGGTGCTTGAGCAAACCCCGCCAACCCGCCAGATTGCACTCTTCTCCGCAACCATGCCGAAAGATATCCGGCGGATCGCCAGAAAACATCTGCGTGATCCTCAGGAGATCTCGATCAAGCAGAAGACAGCAACTGCAGAGACGATTCGGCAGCGCTACTGGATGGTGAGCGGAACCCACAAGCTGGATGCCCTGACGCGTATTCTCGAGGCGGAGACGTTAGATGCGACACTTATTTTTGTACGCACAAAAATTGCAACTGTCGAGCTGGCGGAAAAGCTGGAGGCGCGGGGCTATGCTGTTGCGCCATTGAGCGGCGATATTCAGCAGAAGCAGCGGGAACGCACGGTCGATCAGCTGAAGCGCGGTAAACTCGATATCGTCGTCGCTACAGATGTTGCGGCGAGGGGACTGGATGTCCAGCGTATCAGTCATGTGATCAATTTTGATGTTCCACATGATACGGAATCCTATATCCACCGCATTGGCCGCACAGGAAGGGCAGGGCGTGAAGGAGACGCGATCCTCTTTATAGCGCCGCGTGAAAAACGCATGCTCTACGCCATCGAAAAGGCGACCAGAAAAAAGATCGATCAGATGCAGCTGCCCTCGACCGCTGATATCAATGACAAGCGCATCGTTCAATTCAAACAGAATATTACGGATGCAATTGCCGCTGAAGAGGAGAATGGTTTTTATCTGCAGCTGGTCGAGCAATACCACCAGGAACACAATGTCCCTGCAATCGAAATTGCTGCTGCACTGGCAAAACTGCTGCAGGGAGATGTGCCGCTGCTGCTGAAAGATCAGCCCAAAAAAGCGAGGCAGAGCCGTGGTGAGCATGCGCAGGGCGGGGGCGGCAGAAGAGAGAGCGGCCGTAAAGAAGGCGGAAGAGGCAACAGGGAGGATGCTCGTAGGGATAGTGGAAGAGGCGGTAGAGAAGATGGTCGCAGAGAAAGCAGAAGAGACCATCAGGGAAAAAGTCGCGATTCAAGGGGCGGGAGCCATGAGCGTTCCGGTGAGCGTCGGCAGCGACAAACATCGGGACCTGCTGAAGGCATGGAGCGTTACCGCCTGGAAGTCGGGCGCAAAAATGATGTCAAGCCCGGGAACATTGTCGGCGCCATTGCCAATGAGGCCGGCCTCGACAGCCAACACATCAATCGTATTGTGATCCATGATGATTACTCGACCGTTGAACTTCCCCAGGGGATGCCCAGGGATATCTTCCGCACGCTGAAAAAAACCTGGGTGTGTGGAACCCAGTTGAAAATCAGAAAGGATGCTGAAGAGAAAGAACCCAGGAAGAAATTGCATGTCAACAAAAAGCGCAAGGATTCTGATCACAAGGGGAAAAGCAAAAAGAGAAAACCAAAGAAGGGGTGAAGCCGCCTTCCTCTCGTGTCATCTCGACGCAGGAGAGATCCTGGTGCTCAATGCCGTAAAGATCCATCGTCGCTCGTACCTACTTCCCTCGGGATGACAGCTATTGCTCCTGTTACCACCGTCCCCGATGAGAATGAGCTCCTAATCGGCTTCTCTATTATGTCATTGCGCTTTAAACAGACTCTGATATATGATTTCGGGGAGCTTCCCCGGAGACGAATAAATAGTGAATTTGCGTCAACTGCCAAATACCATCAGCGTATTCCGTATTCTGCTGGTATTTCCGATTATCTACCTGCTATTGGATCATCAGTATCAGCAAACCCTGGTGCTGTTTGTGATTGCGGGTGTATCGGATGGCGTGGATGGTTTTCTGGCAAAGCACTATGGCTGGCAGACCTGGCTGGGCGGCGTGCTGGATCCTCTCGCTGATAAATTCCTGCTGGTCTCCTGCTTCATCGCCCTTGCGTGGA
>JAIVTC010000102.1:0-5964 GCA_048629055.1 Candidatus Bathyarchaeota archaeon | reverse complement strand
CTGCAGCAGGCGTGGCCCGGAGAGTGGCGACGGATCGCGGAGAGCTATCTGCAGCGTCCACCGATGACGCTGAGAGTGAATTGCAGCAAAACCAGTGTTGAAGCTGCGATTGCAGAGTTGGCTGCAGCAGGAGTTACAGCACATGCGTTTGCACAGATCGACTCAGCATTGATGCTGGAGAAGGCGGCAGCTGTTGAATTGCTGCCCGGGTTCTCCGCCGGCTATCTCTCGGTGCAGGATGCGGGTGCACAGTTTGCCGCAATGCTGCTCGATGCCCAACCCGGTGACGAAGTGCTTGATGCATGCGCAGCCCCCGGCGGAAAAACAACACACATTCTTGAACTTCAGCCCGATGCCAATGTCACTGCAATGGATGTCGATGCCGGGCGCTTACAGCGCGTCGAGGAGAATTTGCAGCGCCTGGGGCAGCAGGCGCGCCTGATAACAGGCGATGTCTCGCTGCAGCAGGGCGAGTGGCGCGACCGCAGTTATGAGCGGATACTGCTGGATGTCCCCTGTTCCGCCACCGGCGTGATTCGCCGCCATCCTGATATCAAGCTATTGAGAAAACCCGGGGATGTTGACTCGCTGGCTGAGCGCCAGCAGCAAATTCTTGAATCCGTATGGCCGCTGCTGAAGCCTGGCGGGGTGCTGCTCTATGTGACCTGCTCCCTGCTGCCTGAAGAGGATCAGCAGCAGATGGAGGCGTTTCTGGCCAGGCATGAAGACGCCAGGGAGCAGGCTATTTCCCTGGCTGTGGGACGCAAGCAATCCAGCGGCTGGCAGATATTGCCCGGTGAGTCGCACATGGATGGTTTCTACTATGCACTGATAGAAAAGGGATGATGATTTTTTCCAGGGGCTTTCTACTCATCATGCTGATGTTGCTGACAGTCGATGTCGCTGCAGGCGGGGTCAATGTCAGGGATGTCACGCTGTGGGAAAATGAAAAAAGCTATCTTCTGGATGCCGATATCGATTATTTTCCGACTGACAAGGTGATCGAGGCATTAAAAAACGGCATTCCTCTGACTTTCGAGGTGACAGTGAAGGTGAGTGAATCTGACAGCTGGCTTGGCTGGTTCAAACGTGCGCTCACAAAGAGAAAAATCCGCTTTCAGCTGCGTTACCGGCCGCTCTCGTCGCTGTATGAAATCTCCAGGGACGACAATCAGATTCAGCGAAATTTTGTTTCGTGGAAATCACTCTTCTCCAATCTGGGTGAATTGCGCCAGATCGCTATTGTCGAGAGCGGCAAACTGGATGTGCACAAGAAGTATCGTGTGGAGATCAAGGCGGAGCTCAATATCAACAGTTTGCCGCTGCCGATGCGTCCGATGGCCTATATTGACTCGGACTGGGATATGTCGAGCGGGTGGAGTGAATGGCCGCTGCATCAGTAACCAGGGCAACCATCAGAGTGCTGCTGGCGGTAGGACTGCTTGCCGGACTGCTGGTGTCACTGCACCTCATGAGCGGCGCCGTACAGAATGAGGAGAATCTTAACCAGCTCTATATTCCGCTGCTGATCTTCAATATTCTCGGGCTTCTGATCCTGCTGGTGGTGATCAGTGTCAGCATGATCAGGCTGATCAGGGCATACCGGGCGGATCAACCCGGAGCGCGTCTGACCATGCGCATGGTGTCGCTGTTTGTGCTGTTGTCTCTGCTGCCGGTGGCAGTCGTCTACTTCTACTCCATGCAATATTTGTTGCGCGGCATCGATAGCTGGTTTGATGTGCAAGTCGATCAGGCGATGCAGGACTCCCTGTCGCTCGGCAAGGCATCCATGGATCTGCAGAAGCGCTACCAACTGCACCAGACCCAGGAGCTGAAGAGTGAAATTGCTGAACGGGGGGAGGATGGGTTGATCGTCTATCTGGGGGAGTTGCGCGGCCGCAGCGGCGCCACAGAACTCACCGTGCTGGATGCGAATGGACAAATTATTGCATCCAGAAATATTAATCCCGGCATCCTTATGGCTGACACGCCGAATAGTGCGATTCTGCGCCAGGTTGCTTTGGCGGGAGCCTACGTCGGCCTCACCCCCTATGGCGACGAGGGGCTGCTGCACTTGCGAGTGGTGGTGATGGATCGAATTGAATCCTTCTATCTGCAGGGGATCTTTCCGACCCCCGAGCGCATCAGCGGCCTCAGCGACAAGGTCCAGGGGGCCTTTGAAAACTATCAGAGGCTCAACTATCTGCAAAAATCCCTGAAGATCACCTTCTCACTGGCGCTGTTGATGGTGCTGCTGTTCAGTTTTTTTACGGCAGTGTGGGCAGCAATCTACTCGGCACGCAGGCTTCTGGCGCCGCTGGTTGACCTGGGAGCGGCGACCAAATCCGTGGCGGAAGGCGATTACACCACGCGCCTGCCGCCTCGCAAAGGCGGGGATGAAGTCGAGTTTCTGGTCTCATCTTTCAATGCCATGACCTTGCGCATTGGCCACGCCAGGGATGTCGCGGCAACCAGCCAAAAACAGGTCGAGGATCAGCGCGCATATCTGCAGACCGTGCTGGAACATCTCTCCACCGGTGTGATTGCATTCAGCAGCGAAGGTGACTTGCGCACAGTCAACAGCGCTGCCGGCAAGATTCTCGCTATCCCGCTGGAGAGCAGAGTTGGCTGCAGCATTAGCGAGCTTGCTGAAGAGGAGCCGTTGCTGAAGTCATGGTTTCACAGAGTGCAGCAGATCCGGAGTTCCACGCAGCATGAACAGCAGGGACAGGAGTCACTGGACACCTACGAAGGTAGAAAGATATTGCGCTGGCGCACCACCTCGCTGATAGGCGCCGAGGGTCCGACAGGAGCGCTGGTGTTGATGTTTGACGACATTACGGATCTGCTGAGGGCGCAGCGCGAATCGGCATGGGGAGAGGTTGCACGCAGACTGGCGCATGAAATCAAAAACCCGCTGACGCCAATCCAGCTCTCGGCCGAGCGGCTGCGGCGCAAATATCTGCTGCAGCTGGATGACGCCGATGTGCTGGATAGGGCCACCACTACCATCATCCAGCAGGTTGAGGCGATGAAGCGCATGGTCAATGACTTCTCTGATTATGCCAGGCCATCGAAGCTGGAGAAGGAGTCTTTGGTCTTTGATCAGCTGTTGCGTGCTGTCGTCGGTCTCTATGGGGCGGAAGAGCATGAAATTTCACTCTCCCTGCACGCCGGTGATGCACGCCTGTTTGCAGATTCCGTCAAGCTTCGGCAGGTGGTGCACAACCTCATCAAAAACGCCCAGGAGGCGGTGCATGAGCAGCAACAGAGGAAGATCAGCATCAGCAGCCGCACCGGCGAGCAGAAGCAGTGCCGTTTTATCGAATTAGAGGTCCTGGATAATGGCCCCGGCTTTGATGCGGAGCTGCTGGAACGGGTATTCGAGCCCTACGTCACGACCAAGCAGAAAGGCACGGGGCTTGGACTCGCGATTGTACGCAAGATCATCGATGAGCATGGCGGCGGTATCTGGATTATGAATCGTCCACAGGGGGGGGCTTGTGTTATTGTGCGCCTGCCTGAAGAGAGATCCGAGCAGGAGATCTGCCGTCATATACCGCCGCCATCCAAAAGAGAGAGTGAATGAATCGTCCCTATATTCTGGTCATCGACGACGAGCCTGATATCCGCGAAACTGTTAAAGATATTCTTGAGGACGAGGGCTATGAGGTTGCCCTTGCCGAGAATGCCGAGGCTGCACGCAAGCAGTTGCGGGATCGCCTTCCCGACATGGTGCTGCTGGATATCTGGATGCCGGATACCGATGGGATTACACTGCTTAAGGAGTGGAAAGAGTCCAGTGGCGGCGAGTTGCCCAGCCCGGTGGTGATGATGTCCGGTCATGGCAATGTGGAGACAGCCGTAGAGGCAACCCGGCTTGGAGCCTATGACTTCCTGGAGAAACCGCTCAGTATTGCAAAAATGATGTTGACCATCGAGAGAGCGATTGAAAGCAGCGCCCTCAAACGCGAGAGTCGTGTCCTGCATGATGCCAGGGATCAGGAACCCGCAGGAAGAAGCACCTCCACGCAGCGCTTGAAAGAGCAGGTCAAAAGGATTGCCCGGCACGACTCCTGGGTGCTTTTTACAGGCGAACCCGGCAGCGGCCGTGAAACCTTTGCCCGCTATCTGCATAGCAACAGCAACCGCGCTGAGCGTCCTTTTGTCGATGTCGTTGTCTCTTCCATTGCCCCGGGCAATGCGGCGCTCGAACTCTTTGGACGGGAGGATGGAGAGCATATTCAGTATGGACGCCTGGAGCAGGCGCGTGGCGGAAGCCTGTTTCTCGATGAAGTTGCCGATATGGATCTCGATGTGCAGGCACAACTGGTGGGCGTGCTGGACAGCGGCACCTTCCTGCGCGTAGGCGGAACCGAACCAGTGCATATGGATGTGCGCATCATCGCTGCGACCCAGCACAACCTCGAAGAACAGGTCAATCAGCAGCGTTTTCGGGAAGATCTCTTCTACCAGCTGAATGTCGTGCCGGTTCACATTCCGTCGTTAAGAGAGCATGCGGATGATATTCCGGATCTGCTCAACTACTATACCGACTACTATGCCAGGCATGAGCGCCTGCCATACCGGGAATTCACGATTGGCGCACAAAATTACCTGCGTCAGTACGAGTGGCCGGGGAATATCCGCGAACTGAAAAATGTGGTGCAGCGCCTGCTGATCCTTGGCGGTAATGATGAAATCGATGCTGAAGAGGTGGAGGCGGCAATCGGCGCTGCCTCCTCGGTGAATACAGCAGCCGGAGGAGCTGTCTCATTCGACCAGCCTTTGCGCGAGGCCCGCGAGGAGTTTGAAAAGGCCTACCTGATCTATCAACTGGAGAAGCATGAGCGCAATGTCACCCGCATGGCCGCAGAAGCAGGCATGGAGCGCACCCACCTCTACCGCAAGTTAAAGAGCCTCGGCATCGATGTGAAAGGTAAATAAAGTTTGCAGTCTTCAGTTGGCAGTTTGCAGTCGTCAGTTGAGCCGCTTGCAATACTCCGTCATTCCGGCATGTTTTTAGCCGGAATCCATTTTCACAATCTGTAAGTAGTTGATTCTATAGATTCCGGCCTTCGCCGGAATGACGAATATTGGAGTCCACAAATAATAATTTCCCCTGCTTGTTGACACTACTCTTGAGTTGTAGCAAAATACGCGCTCGTTTTTGGAGGGGTTCCCGAGTGGTCAAAGGGATCAGACTGTAAATCTGACGGCTCAGCCTTCGGAGGTTCAAATCCTCCCCCCTCCACCAGATTTTATGCCTTTGTTATCGGATTTCCACTATGGGTGGTTCTGATCCAGGGTCTTTTGTCGTTGTTTTTTTACCCGCTGTTTCAATGGGTTGAGTGATAAAAGGGCTGTTGACATGTGCAGGGTCGCAAAATCTGCGGGTGTAGTTTAATGGTAGAACTTCAGCCTTCCAAGCTGAATACGTGGGTTCGATTCCCATCACCCGCTCCAGTTTGATGGGATAAAAATTCAGAGTCGTGACTTCCGGGATGTCCCGGTTCACGTTAATGTCCTGAAAAAAATTGCGCCCAGATAGCTCAGTTGGTAGAGCACACCCTTGGTAAGGGTGAGGTCGGCAGTTCGAATCTGCTTCTGGGCTCCATATGTAATAATAGCTTCCTGGGCTGAGAGCTTTTAGAAGTGACTGGTTGGCGCGTGCAGAGCGCGCAATTATCGATATTGTTTTTATGTTATCCGGAGACGCGTGATGTCTAAAGAAAAATTTGAACGTACAAAACCGCACGTAAACGTCGGTACGATTGGCCACGTTGACCACGGTAAAACGACGCTGACAGCGGCCCTGACCATGGTTTGCGCAAAGCTGTTTGGCGGAGAGACCAAGGCATTCGACCAGATCGACAATGCCCCGGAAGAGCGTGAGCGCGGCATCACCATCGCCACCTCGCACGTCGAGTATGAGTCGGCCAATCGCCACTATGCGCACGTCGA
>JAIVTC010000101.1:0-4843 GCA_048629055.1 Candidatus Bathyarchaeota archaeon | reverse complement strand
GCGCCGTTGAACTGGGGGAGATCTTCCGAGTTGGTCGAACTGCGCAGCTTCATGGTGCGTTTCTTGCCGGTGGTGGGATCGACAAAGGTGTCAAATCTGTCGATCAACGATGCCAGGAACTCCTCATTCCAGTGGGTATCATCAGCGAAGAACATGGCTCTCAACGCTTCCAGCTGCTCTTTGCGATACCTGCCGGCCTCCATCTCAGTCATTTTCGGATCTTTCAGCAGACTGCTAATCCGGCCCTTGATCTTCGGGTTGCTGTCGATGAACTCCTTGTAGAAGTAGAAGGGGATGCCCATGCCGTAGCGCACAACCGTACGATCTTTCGTATTAAGCAGGTGCGCCAGTTCCGCATAGTTTGCCGACTTGGAGCCAACCTCCTGGAAATTTTTCCAGCTCATCTCCTCGGTCGGAATGACCTTTTTAGTGTCGAGATTAGCGACCAGTTCGATTTTTGCTGTCTGTTGTGACGATCTTGTGCCGCCGCCCGATCCACCAAGACAGTTTTGGCGGCAAATTTGCATGATCTCATCGCTCAACTTTGCAGCATCCATCTTTTCGGGATCGATATGTTCGAATACAACTGTGGCAGGTTTTTTGCCGAGTTCCATGTAGACGCAGTCATTATTCTTAAAACCCTTGAGGAATTCATTGTCCCAGTTGCCGTCTCCCAGAGGACTCAGATCGAGGTTCGGCGTACCCCGGTTTTTTGACTTGATCTGGATATGACCCAGTCTCGGCTGCTTGACCAGGGTGATAGTGCCGGCGACGGTCGTCAGGTCGATGGGCATAATTTCGAAAACCGGGATCTGGTTTCTTGACAGGTTTTCATCATTTTTCTGCTGCATATCCTTGCCGGTCAGAAATGCCAGCTTGCCGCAGGTGGAACCGGCATTCAACACCCTGACTTTATCCATAACATTCCCGGCACTGCCTGAAGATGCAGCAGCTTTCGCAGGAGAAGATTTCTCAGCGGCTGCAAGATACTTGTCCATCAGGAAAAAGAGTGCGGAAGCGCCATCAGATGATTTGATGGTGTTGTCGCTGAAGTATTCGATTTTCTGACGGGACTCCTTGTCCGGCTGTACGTCAGCCCACAACTTCAGCACGTCATCAAATGAGTTGCCAATATTGGCCAGCACGGATCCCAGCACATCCTTCTCTTCCAGCGCCATCAGCGCCGCATCAAAATCTTTGGCTGCAGCGGCTGACTGAATCGCTTCACTCTTCTGCGCCAGGGTTAACAGTCCCTCGGCATAGAGTGAATTCAGCATCGCAGGAATCATCTCTTTGTGTTTGCCGGCATGCTCCGTTTTAGGCCATACGCCAAGCGCATGTGTACCCATCTTGATGATGGTGAGGATGCGATACTTCTTGCGGGGGTCGATCTTCAGGGTTGCAACCTGCTCTCTCAATGCGGCAATCTCTTCGGAGAACCTCAACAGATCTTCAGGCGAGTCCGGATTCTTGATCAGCCTGTTGACTGTATTCAGCAGCTCTTTTTGACCGGAAAGCGCTTGCACCTGTTGCTTGATTTTTTTGAAAGAGACCTCGAAATAGGAGACCAGCAGGCTTCTGACCGTCAAAATGAACGCCTTTTTGCTGGATCCGAAATCACGTTGGTAGTCCGGGTGAACCTCTTTCAGGTAGTGATCGATCATCGGGATCACAGAGGGCGTCAGCTGGTTATGAATATTGTTCCTGATTTTTTTCAGATAGACGACCTTCGGCTGATCCTTAGGCCTGTTTTTGTAGTAATTTTCAAGATAACTAAATGTTTTGCCGATTTTGTTGCGTGCTTCCTGCAGGTCCGAGGATTGCACCAGCGGGCTCTTTTTCGCCAGCAGGTAGATTGGCAGCCAATCGGTCTCATCCTGCATGAAATTGAGGTAGTAGCTGAGAAAATCCCGCGCAAACGGCTCTTCAAACTCGGCCCCGGCGATGCCGCGGTAAAAGAAGCCATGGGATATTCCCGCCTCGGGAAAAACCTCCGTATAGTGTTTCTCGATATCCCAGTTTTTGGTCATCAGCCTGGCCGTTGGAAAGGCTTCTGCGCCGACCTTGTAGAGCTTGTCGACGGGCATGTTGTGGTTTTTGTTGCGATCCTGGTAGACAAATTCTCCAATCAGTTCAAACAGGTTGGTGCTGAAGAGGTTGCCGGTATAGAGACCGTAATCGAGCGCCAGTTTTTCAGCGGGCTTGATGCGGAAAGCCGCCTGGAAAACAACGCCGCCTTTCGGCATCTTGCCGCTCAAGACCGTTGTGCGATTGTGTGCTCCCTGCAGGGAGTTCAATCCGAAGGCGCCCTTCTCATCGTTGCTGTTGATCTGCGTGAAAAGTTTCTTCGCGGCGGTGATATCTTCGGCGGAGAGCGCTTTCGCGGTTACTGCGTGGCTTACAGTCAGCAGCAGTAGTGAAGCGACTGTGCTGGTGATGGATTTTGCAATGTTCATGTTCATTTGTGTCTCGCTAATTGAGCCAGCAGGCTGGTTTTTTCCTTGATGAAAGCATTTTCACCACAGGCGTCCTTGTCGGAGAAGGGGGCGCATCCGCGCACGCGTCCGAAGAGGCGCACGAATTGTTTGGAGGGGTTCCGGTTGGACATGGTTTTTTGTCCCTTTTTCATAATCATGAATCCGCCGCGGGTCGATATTTTCAACGGGCGGTAGAATTGGATTTTGTCCCTGGCGTAGAGTTGTTCATAGAGAGGGAAGTCACCCTCGATGATTTTGGAGATGGTCTTTTTCTTCTTGAAATCAGCTTTGCTGAAATAGGAGATCTCAGGATCGTGAATGGTAATTCCATCTTTGCTGTAGGTAAAGACATTCTTCTCTCCAAGCAGCTTTTTGTAGAATTTTTCACTGCCGCGCATCTCGACTTCGAGGTTGGTTCCCTCTCTTTTCGCACTCCAGCTGGAGCCTTTGGCGGTATAGACGATGTAGTAGGTTACCCCCATGATCTCGCGCTTGCCGTCGCCGTCGATGTCAAACAGATCGAAATCCCGGGGGCTATTGCCAAAATAGAGGATCTGCGTCGCCTTCTTGTTTTCCACCGGAAAGATGTTTCTCAACTCCCACACCTGTCCGGCGGCCATACGATTGCAGCCGTGTGAAACCCGGCCGCGTTTGACCGTCCAGAAGTTGGTGTGATGCGTGGGGATATCCAGCGTCTTTTTGAGGCTTCCTGAGAGCCCTGAAAAGCGCACCGCGGGGTTGTGAAAGCCATTTCCGGCTGCCTCGTAATCCATCTTGGGAACCATGCCGTAGTAGAATTCACTACGCATATTGTCGACGTCATGATATCCGCGGGAGAGAAATTGCCACAATCCCGGTGTTGCGAACGAGTTGATGACATTGTTGTGGCGGTCTCTTGCGGCGCTCTTGATGGAGCCGAAGGGGGAGATGGTGGTGAATTCATGATACACGAGGCTGCACTCTGCTGCAGAGTCACACGCCAGGGCTGGTCTGAACTCGCCACTCTCTGACAACACCTGGAAATCATACTCCCCGCCTGTGAGGGCTTTGAAGAGTTGCACTGTCTCCATCAACAGCGCCTCGCTGGAGTAATCCGCTCCATCTGCGATGCGGGCCAGTACATCAACCAGCTTGTCACTGGCCTGCTTGTTTATCTCGATGGCATTGATACGGCCAAACAGCAGATTGTTGGCCAGGATGAGGGTTTCATTGCGATTCGAGTGAAGCTGTTTTGCAATCTGCGCTCTGGAAGGCTTTGCGTCACTGCTGTTTGCCTTGATAAAAGCCGCGGCCTGCTCACGCCATGTGGAAAATTCAGCCTTGAGGTCAAACTTCAGCGGGAAGATCCTGTGCGGGTTGAGCTGCGTCAATACTTGCAGCGATTTTTTATAGAGTCTCTTTTTGTCGATTTTACCGCCGTCGCCTGAACTCTTTTGCGCGGCTGTGACGGTCCCGGTGATCTGGTAGGCTGGTGAGCCGACAATATCCATGAAATACTCAACTTGCGGCTCAACAGCGCGCTTGCCCTTGCGTTCCATGCTGATATCGATCCACTTCTCATCGAGCATCTGGCGGTAGAAATCGCTGCGGGCAACCAGGTCAAACAGATAGTCATAGATGGTTGCATCATCCAGGATCAGGGTGATGCGTGCCTGGTTGCCGCGGGATGATTGCACATGGATGCGTCCGGGGGATTCAACCCTGGGGGCGAAGCCGGTATAAAAACTGAGATAGACATTGCCGGAGAGCGCCTTGACCGGCAGCCATGAAGCCCCCCACACGGGGATTTTACTGTCATACTCCTCGATGGTCTCAATTGCGCTGGCGCCGGCAGCAGAAAAGCTCATGGCAAGTGTAAGCAGCAGCGGGAAAAGTTTTGAACGCATCGGGCCTCCAGGCGGGAAAATGTATCCTGACGTATTTATTATGTGGATCGTTATCATGTCTTAGAGAGACCAAGTCTCAGGCTGACGAAGCATGAAAGAGATTTTTTTCTCGCCAAGACGCCAAGACCGCAAAGGTTTTTCTTGGCGAGCTTTGCGTCTTCGCCTGCATGGACGCAGGTGAGGGGCGTGAGCAGGACGCGGAAGCTTTGCGAGAGTCATTATTGAAATTTGACTCATTTGTAAAGATGTTGGCCACTCAAGGATTCTAGTCAAGCGCGTAACACTACCGCAAGAGCCGGATTGAAACAATTAAATTAATGCACCACAGAAGATGCCATTGCGAGCGCAGCGAAGCTTCCGCACCGCACGAGGCTCCTCGCCATGAGCGGAACATTCATCATCCATACGCAACATGCTATAGTATTGTTGAATATTTCAACAACCGGAGAGGGTGGTGAGTACCATTAATTTCAGTGTGCC
>JAIVTC010000100.1:0-2080 GCA_048629055.1 Candidatus Bathyarchaeota archaeon | reverse complement strand
GTCGATGACGATTACATGCTGATCAACCGCTGGCTGCTGGACGATGTACCCCTGGAGGGAGATCCTCTTGGCAACCTCTCAGCCGCTTTCCTGCATGCCGCCGCAGACAGCGCGGCCAAGTATTGCGACCGGGCGGAAGACGTAGGCCAGTATCTGCTTGCCAGCGTCAAAAGAACCGGTGCTGAGGGAGTAATTTTCACGGCACCCAGTTTCTGCGACCCGGCATTGCTGGAACGCCCCATGCTGGCAGACCGCATGGATGAGCACGATGTTCCGTACATTTCTTTCAAATACGCTGAAAACTCCGGCCAGATGCAACCCATTCGCGAGCAGGCCGGAACCTTCGCAGATTCGATCAAACTCTGGAGCTAGTACTCCTACAAGGTGATTTTGACATGAACGCAAGCACACAAACTGAAGTAATCAAAGACTCGTCCATGCTCCTGCAAAAGACAATGATCGCAGAAAACTACGACGAACTGACCAGCGTGCAGGAAACCGGCAAGAAAGTCTCGGCCACTTTCGTTCCGGGTAATCTCAATGAGCTGGTCATGTGCGTCGACATGCTCAATAACCTGCCCGAGATCAATGCCATTAATAACGGCATGCGTAAAAAGAGTGGCATGATGGTCATGCAGGCAGAGAAAATGGGGCACTCCGAGGACGTCTGTACCTACGTAAAAGCAGATATCGGGTCGATGTCCAAAGGTAATATCGCACCCAATGGCAAGCCCATGCCGCCGCCCGATCTGCTGTTGCTGTCCTACACCGGCTGTTTCACCTTCATGAAATGGTTCGAGTTGCTGCGCCACGAATACGGCTGCGAAACCGCCATGTTGCATGTGCCCTACGAGGGTGATGGGGTAATCACGCAGAACATGCGCGACTACGTGGTCAAGCAAATCAAGGAGGTCGTGATTCCGGCGCTGGAGAAAGTCAGCGGCGTCAAGTTCGATATTGACCGTCTGCGCGAAAACCTGCGCCATTCAGCCAGGGCTGAAGATGATTTTGTCTGGGTGCTCGAAAGCGCCAAGCACAAGCCCTCCCCGATCGACGCCTATTTTGGCGGCGTGTATTACATCGGCCCCATTTTTACCGCCTTCCGTGGCACCGAAAAGGCGGTTGACTATTACAAGGCGCTGCGCAAGGAAATTGAACAGCGGATCGCCGAGGGCAAGGGACCGATTACCCCGGAAGGTGATATGCAGGAGGAGCGTTATCGCCTGGTGGTCGAGGGCCCGCCCAACTGGACCAACTTCCGTGAATTCTGGAAAATGTTTTATGAAGACGGCGCAGTGGTAGTGGCCAGCACCTACACCAAGGTCGGCGGTGTTTATGACCTGGGCTTCCGCCACGATCCCGATAACCCGATCGAAACCCTGGCCGACTATTGCCTGGGCTGCTACACCAATCGCAACTTGTCCCAGCGCGTCGACATGCTGGTGAAATACATCAATGAGTACCAGGCGGACGGATTGCTGATCAACTCCATCAAGAGCTGCAACAGCTTCTCCGCCGGCCAGCTGTTGATGATGCAGGAAGTTGAGAAACGCACCGGCAAGCCGGGAGCGTTCATTGAGACTGACCTGGTTGATCCGCGATATTTCTCCGCGGCCAACGTCAAGAACCGGCTGGAAAGCTACTTCCAGATGATTGAGCAAAAGCGCCAGGGCGCACGATCAGTAGCATAAACTCCAGCATATAGGGATTGCATAATGAAGTGTTATATCGGAATTGACCTCGGATCGACCACCACCAAGGCGGTCATGATGGATTCGAATGGCGAGATACTGGGCCGCGGCATTACCAACTCCCGCTCCAACTATGACACGGCAAGCAAAGTGTCAAAGCTCGAAGCGGTGGTAAGCGCCCGTCTGGAGCTTTGCAGCAGGGCGCTGAATGAAGTCCCGGAAATGAAGGGCAAGGTCGATGAACTGCTGGCGGCGCTGGAGCGCAACTTTCGACTCGAGCTTTTTCTCAATATGCTCGACGACCTGAAGCAGACTTGCCTGCACAATGCAGCCGACCTGCGCCACGCAAATATCGGCAAGGAACTGGCAGCCGCGCTGGAGGAAGTTTT
>JAIVTC010000099.1:0-2396 GCA_048629055.1 Candidatus Bathyarchaeota archaeon | reverse complement strand
TGATGTCACAGGGTCCCTGGAGGTTGGGAAGTCAGCTGATATGATTACAATCAATCTGGATAATCTCTCAACACAACCGGTGCACAACCCGGTTTCCCAGATTGTCTATGCAGGAGCACGGCATCATGTCACTAACGTCTGGGTTCGCGGCAAACAGCTGCTTGCAAATAACAACTTGCTGACACTGGATGAGAACGCCATTCTCGAAAACAGCAGGGAGTGGCTTAAAAAGATTCAGGAGTGAGGGGATATGACCAATCATCTGTCATTTCGACCAAAGGGAGAAATCTATTGTTGGTGATGCTTAAGATCTCTCACATTCGTTCGAGATGACAAGACAAAAACATTTTTTCACCACAGATGCACACGGATGCACATAGATATTATTGCATCTTTTAATCTGTGTTCATCTGTGTACATCTGTGGTTCAACATAAATTGTACTGGCTACAGCGGTTGCGGTGCTTCGCAGTGCGTTCCCACACAGCGATAGATGACTCCGCCGGGCCTTGGTTTTTTGTCAACCAGCGCCTCTGGAACTTCAGCATCATCAGCAATCACCAGAGTCATTCGCGCTGGCTGGTAGCTGCGCTGCTGTTGCGCTCGCCACTGTGTGAGCTGCTCTTCGCTGCCCCGTACAATCAGAATTTCGGGCGGATTCAGCTGCTCCTGCAGCGCGATTAGCAGTGCGCCATGCGCATGCGGCAACTGCGTGAGGCCTCCCCATGCTGAGCGCAGCGTACGTTCTGCAGCATCCAGGTAGTGAAGATCTCCCAGCAGATATCCCAGCCTCTGCAACACAAAGGCGGCGACGCCATTGCCGGATGGCATGGAGTCATCACTCATGGGCTTGGGATTGTGGATCAGCTTTTCGTGGTCATCAGAGGTAAAGAAAAATCCGCCCTGCTCTTCATCTTCGAAGTGATCGAGGAGGATATCAGCCAGTTCAACAGCAAACTCAAGATCCCGACTGCTCCAGCGCGCCTGCAGCAACTCCAGCAAGGCGTCGATGAGGAAAGCATAGTCATCGAGATAGGCATTCAGATGGGCGTGGCCATCTTTGCTGGTCGCCAACAGGCGATGATCTATCCACATATTGGAGCGGATAAATTCCAGCGCCTGCTCAGCAGAGGCAACCCATTCGGGATTTGAGAAGATACGCCCTGCCCTCGCCATCCCCTTGATCATCAGCGCATTCCAGCTGGTGAGGATCTTTTCGTCACGCCCCGGATGAATGCGCTTGCTGCGTTGTGCAAACAGGATTTGCTGTGACTCGTCGATCATTCGCTGCGCCTCTGCAGGCTCCAGGCCCTCATCTGCCGCCAGTGGTGCAAGGTCGGCAAAGGTGTGCAGATGCCATGCGCCTTCAAAGTTCGCCTTTCGGTCAAGACCGTAAAGCTTCGCGAAAAGGCTGTACTGCTGCGCACTCAGCAACGCTTTCACCTCGGCAGGCGTCCACACGTAAAATTTGCCCTCTTCGCCCTCGGAGTCGGCATCCAGCGTGGAGTAGTAACCCCCATCGGGCGACTGCATTTCGCGCATCACCCAGTTAGCCGTCTGCTCACAGACGTGGGCATAGAGAGGGTTGGCGCTCAGGCTCCAGGCATCGGCATACAGCGCCAGCAGCGGGCCATTGTCATACAGCATCTTCTCAAAGTGAGGAATCATCCACTGTTCATCTGTCGAATAGCGGCAAAACCCGCCGCCCAATTGGTCATAAAGACCACCGAACGCCATCCTCTGCAGCGTCAGCAACGCCATGCTGGAAACTACTCTGTCAGCTGTGTTAGCGGCGTACAGACGCAGCAGAAACTCGATGTTCGTCACGTGCGGAAATTTCGGCGCCTGGCCAAAACCGCCATGGCGTTTGTCAAAGCTGTCTGCGAGCTGCTGCCTCCCTTTCTGCAGCGGTGACGCTTCGAGCACGGCGACACCCAGGTCTGATGCGTTTATCTGCGACAGCGATGCGGTGAGACTCCGGCTTTGATCACGAATCGACTGCTGCTGGTTTTTCCAGGCATCGTCGAGGCGCTGCATCAGCTCTTTGAAGGAGATCATGCCGTAGCGTGCGGTATTGGGGAAATAGGTGCCTGCAAAAAACGGCATCAGGTCATCCGGCGTCAGAAACAGCGTCAGCGGCCAGCCGCCTGGGCGCTGACTCAGGAGCTGATGGGCCTGTTGATAGATCTTGTCGAGATCGGGGCGCTCTTCCCGATCAACCTTGATATTGACAAACAAGCGGTTCTTCATTGCCGCCGTCTCTTCATCCTCGAAGGATTCATGCGCCATGACGTGGCACCAGTGGCAGGCGGAGTAGCCGATCGACAGCAGGATCGGCCTGTTGCTGCTGCGCGCCAGTTCCAGCGCCTCGTCGCACCAGGGCCACCACTCCACCGG
>JAIVTC010000098.1:0-2535 GCA_048629055.1 Candidatus Bathyarchaeota archaeon | reverse complement strand
AGATATTTTCTGCTATGAGACGAGTTGCAACATGAGCCACGATTTTGATGTGTGTGTGATCGGAAGCGGCGCCGGCGGCGGGCCTGTTGCCCATGCCCTGGCTGAAGCCGGGTATTCTGTGGTGGTGCTGGAGAAAGGGCCATGGTTCACCGAGGAGGATTACTACAAGGATGAGCTTGCCTGCTGTATCCGCAACGCCTATACACCGGATTTGAAGGAACAGAGTCATGTGGTTGAGACCGAGCTGGATGAGGGCGGATGGAAACGGCGGGAAACAGCGCAGGAGACCTCCTGGAATTTATGGAACGGCAATGTCGTGGGCGGCTCGTCGAACTTCATGAGCGGGTTTTTTCATCGTCTCAAACCCGTTGATTTCAAACAACTCTCGACCTTTGGTCCCATCGAGGGAGCCAATGTGATGGACTGGCCTATCAGCTATGACGATCTCGAACCCTATTACACCAAGGTGGAGCATGTTGTCGGCGTCTCCGGCAGGGTGGTTGATCATCCACACCAGGAACCGCGCAGCACTCCTGATTTCCCCTATCCGCCGACAGCGGAACATCCCATCTCCGGGCTGATTGACCAGGCATGTGACAAGCTTGGCATCCATTCGGTGCCGATGCCGCGCGCGATACTCTCAAAGCCGGTTCCGGGGCGTCAAAGCTGCAGCTATAACGGTTACTGTGGAAGTTACGGTTGTGCGACCGGCGCCAAGGGGAGTTCCCGGGCGGCGCTGCTGAACCACGCCGTCGCCGGTGGTCGCTGTAAAATCCTGCCTGACTCCCAGGTCACCCGTCTGCAGAGCGACAGCAGCGGGCGGATTACGGCAGTGGAGTATCGCGATAAAAACGATGATATCAAGCATGTCGATGCGGCTCTCTACGTGGTGGCCTGCCAGGCGGTCGAAACATCACGCCTGCTGTTGAACTCGACGGGCGAGAAGCATCCGCATGGTCTGGCCAACAACAGCGGCCAGGTTGGAAGAAACCTGCTGTTTGCCGGTGGCGGCGCAGGTTCAGGCCGGCTGCGCTATGCTGACTTCTCCACCGAAAAGGCGGAAGCGATGCGCCAGATCGGCCCTTTTATCAACAGAACGATTCATGACTACTATGTTATCGATGATGCTGACTTTGGGGAGAAACAGAAAGGAGGCGTCATCGACTTCGTCCACCTGCATCCCAATCCGATCTCGCGTGCAACCCGCCAGATGCGTGGATCAGACGGGTTGTTGTGGGGCAAGCCGCTGAAACGCAGGCTGGAGCAGCATTTTCGCGAAAGCAGCTACATCAAGATCGAGGCATTCTGTGACTGGCTGCCTGTCGATGACTGCTATGTCTCGCTGGATTCAAAGGTCAGGGATAAATGGAATATGCCGGCGGCAAAGGCGCGCCTGGGATTTCATGTGCGCAATCTGCAGGTGGGCTGGTACCTGGCGTCAAAAGGGGCCGAAGTTCTGAAGGCCATGGGGGCTGAAAATGTGGTATCTTTTGCTTCGGGTTCACCGCCGCTGAATCTCATGGCCGGTGGATGCCGTTTTGGTGATGATCCCGAGACTTCGGTGTTGAATGCAGACTGCCGTGCGCACGATGTCGACAACCTCTACATCACGGATGGCAGTTTTATGCCCGGTGCGGGCAGTGCGCCTTTCACCTGGACCATCTATGCCAACGCTTTTCGTGTTGCCGACAAGATCATCGCGCGTCTTGGCGGCAACAAACTTCAACCTTCATAAAGTAACCTGGAAAGAGAAATCATGAGAAAAACCCTGTTAATCCTTGCCTTGATGCTTCCCCTGATCGCCAATGCGGAATCCGATATCATCAGCAAAGAAAGCGCCCATGATGTACAGCAGACCATGGACAAACTCGAGGCAAAGTTAAAAGAGAATGATGTTCACATCTTTGCACGCATCGACCACAAGCTGAATGCCGCAGAAGTTGGCATGACACTGGGAGATTCGCAGCTGCTGATTTTCGGCAAACCGCGCGCCGGCACCAAAATTATGCTGAACGATATGTCCGCCGGCCTGGATCTGCCGATGAAAATCCTGGTGTATACCGCTCCCGATGGAAAGACATGGCTGAAATACCGCAATCCGCAGTGGCTGAAGAGGGATTACGCTCTGGATGAGTGCGTCGTCATTGGAAAGCTGGAAGCAACGTTGGATAAGTTAACTTCTGCTGTTGTCAAATAACGTCATTTCTCAAAAAGTCCGCGATTGCTTGATAACCTGGCAGGGTCGGGATCAGCCTTTCAGAGCCGCTGTGAATACGTCCCTGTACGCTCTGATAAAACATCCCTGTTTTCGATCGCCATGGATGGTCGCTATGATTGTTCCTACAATCTTATTGCATTTCCTCCATCCATGGAGGTCAGAAGTGCCGAAAACGCAGGAGCAGTTTTTCGGCGGAAAGCCCTGAAACGCTGATCCCAACCCTGCCTCCAGGTAAGATGTTCTTGAAATGGCGGAGCCATGCCTTTAGGAGATTGATCACAATGAATAACTCCCCTTTCCACCCTGATAATGAGAAG
>JAIVTC010000097.1:0-3028 GCA_048629055.1 Candidatus Bathyarchaeota archaeon | reverse complement strand
CAGAATTAACATATGACCCTTTTAAGTGAGACCAATGAGGTTTTGTGCCAACTTCTTCAAACTGGCGACGAAGCCGACCGCTGCTACGCTGCCCGCACCCTGGGAATACTGGGAGATACAAAATCGGTCGACACGCTGATCGAACGTCTCAAAGACGAAGATGTGGATGTCTCCATCGATGCAGCCGAGGCCCTGGGGAATATCGGTGCGACTGAAGCGGTTCCCGCATTGATCGAATCTCTTGAAAATGACCCCAGCGGCGAAGTCTGCACCATGATCGCCGAAGCGCTGGGCAAGATCAGGAGTTCGGAATCCATCGATCCACTGCTAAAGATTCTGCTGCAGCGTCCCGACTATCTTGAATGGGACGATGACTGGGATACCTGGTGGGATGTTCAGAAGGAGGCGGTCAAGGCGCTGGGAATACTAAAGGCCGAGAAAGCCGTCGATGCCCTGCCTGGCTTGATTGATGATGAGGAGCAGCAGGATATCGAGCCCGAAATTCTCAACACATTGATCGACATCTCCGCTGCAGGCGAGGCGCGGGTCATCGAGCGCCTGCAAAACCAGCAGAGCCTGCCGCAGCACCGTCGACGCGCTGCGCATGCGCTGGCAAAATCCACTACGCCTGAGGCAACCAAAGCGCTCGGACGCGCCCTGCGGGACAGTGCTGCACAAGTACGCGCCGAGGCAGCTCTGGCACTGGCCGAGAAACAGGCAATCAACTATATTGGCGCTCTGCTGCTGCTGCTCAAAGACCCGCATGAAGAGGTTCGCCGGGCAGCCATTACAGCCGTGACCCGGCTGGCGGAAGATGGCGCAAACGCCAGTGAACTTCAGGAAGCGCTCGAATCGATGCTGAGCGATCCGGACAGCCAGGTGCGCGCTACACTGCTCACTCTGCTTTTACCGGTGGTGGCAGACAATCCGCTCTCTGAAGAAAACTTTCAAGCCGTGATTGAGTGCATCAGCGACAAAGCTGCAGAGACTGCCGCAGCTGCATGCACCCTGCTGGGCGCCAACGCTGATGCAACCGCTATCGCCCCCCTGCTGTCACTGATTGACGATGCCAACGGCCACTCCATGGTGCGCCGTGAAGCCGCCATCTCCGTCGGCAAACTAGGGCGCATCGATGCGCATGTGATGGCGACACTGGGAAAAGCAGTCACTGATAAACAGCAGACAGTCAGACTGGCGGCGCTCACGGCACTGATGGAGCTGGAAAATTCAGGCGTCCTTATGACCGGGGAGATGGCGGAGGATGAAGAGAATCCATTACCCCGTCCGCTGGAACTGGTAGTGGATGCAGTCAATGGTAGAATTGCAATTATCGAAGAGTCTCCCCTTGAAGAGTCACCCTCCCCGGCAGACGAAACTGTAAAAGATGAGGATGACACAAACGAGCATATAGCGGAATCAGAAAGCAGCGATTCAGCGCAAGCTAGGGAGAGCGCCCCGGAAGTGGCTGTCGATAGCATCGATTTACCGGAAATCCCTGCGCAAATCGTCCGGGAGGGTGAAGTTGAAATCGCCACCTCCACACTCGATGCCATTGCCATGGAGAATGTGGCGTTAATGATGGAGAGTTCATCACCAGCTGTTGAAGAGATAATCGAGGATGAGATCACACGGGAATACAGGGGAATTGTAAAAGACAACAAGGCAATGATGCGGCGCATACGCTCCCACCGCAAGACCGATGTACAGCAGGATGTTCGCCGTCTGGCAGCCAGGGCGCTGGCCGAAACAGATGACCCCCTGGCAATCGACACCCTGATTCAGGCACTCAACGATGATGATGAGCTGATACGGCGCGAGGCCGCAGAATCCATTGGCGTCATCGCCCGGCGCAGCCGCCAAATACCAGAGCTGATGGATGCAGTAGGCGCCCTGATTACACAGCTGGCGATCAGCGATATCGATCACCAGGTCACCTGCGCGCGAACACTGAGCTACCTCGGAAACCGTGCTGCGCTGGCGCCTTTGATAGAAGCGGTCAAAGCGCCCGAATATACCTTGCGTGTTCAGGCCATCGACGCCCTTGTGCGGCTGTCACTGAATAGCCTGGACCCGGATGAAGCCGGCCACATGGTGGTGCGGGACGTACCGCCGCTGAGCATTGCACGCAAACTGATGGAGAGTCTGGATGACGACGACATGGGCGTCCGGGTTGCTGCAGCCAGGGGGCTGGCGCAACTGTTAAAACCCCTGGATGAGGAAAATTTCACCAGGAAAGCGATCAAAAAAGTCGTATCCAGCGTCATGCTCAGCACCGGAGAGGAGGCGCGCCTCCTCGGCCGGGCGCTGCGTCAGTTTGACGTCAGAGTCGGCAACGAAGAGCTGCTGACCCAGCTGAAATCAGCCGAAGACAGCGTCAAGCGCAGTGTCTTTATCGAAATGATCGAAGAACTCTTGCAGCCTGAAAAGGCGGCATAAAATAGCATAGGAGATATCTACATTACGCGAATTGCGTATGATGTAGGTTGGGCAAAGCGGTTTTAGTCGTTTATGTTGGGCACACCTCAAATTATGTATACCACCAACACATTACGTGAATCGCTAAGTCAGCGTGCCCAACAAAACAGTGGGGACGATACGGCTTTGCCCAACCTACTAATTCAAATGATACGATTTACCCGCATTAACTTGATATTTACTTAAACGAAATACAAAACCCCGGAGAAAACAGTATGAAAAAATTGCTCTTATCCCTCAGCATCGCCAGTATTTGCGCACTGCCTCTCAACAGCCAGGCTGCAGCCTACAAAGAGGCCGCGGTAAGCGATGGTGGAACCATCACCGGCAGCATCAATCTTACCGGCAAGGACCAGCCCCCCAAAGTCCATGGCACCAGCAAGGACAACGACGTCTGCGGCACCGGCGAACGTGAAATCGACTACGTCCGCGTGGTCGATGGACACCTGATGGACACCGTTGTCTATCTCGAAAAGATCAAGGAGGGCAAAGCCTTCCCTGCCGAGGTTGGCGACATCACCATCGAACAGGAGGGGTGCGAATTCAAGCCATT
>JAIVTC010000096.1:0-3098 GCA_048629055.1 Candidatus Bathyarchaeota archaeon | reverse complement strand
GAGAATCTCGCGGGTTTCCCGGTGAAACAGCAGTTTCAGCATCCCCGTGGTATGCCCCGTGATCTGGGCTCTGGCCAGATGTTTGAATTCAGCCCTGCCAACTTCAAAAGGAACTTCAGCTTCAGTGAGTTGTTGCTCTGTCTTGCCCAGTGAACTGATCCCCGGACTGGTATAAATTCCCGTAGGAACCTCCTTGACCAGCGACCAGTCACAGCGCCCCATGGCGATATGCGCGCCGGCAAAACGCCCCTGGTCATAGCTGGCGCTGGCGAGTCCCGGCGGGCCGATAACGTCACCAAGCGCATAGATATGCGCTGCAGAGGTCTGCAGATATTCATTCACCTCTATCTGGCCGCGATGATTCAGCATTATGCCAACCTGTTCAAGCCCCATGTCAGCCGTATTGCCGGTACGTCCGTTTGCCCACAGCAGCACATCACTTTTGAACCTGGCGCCAGACTGGCAATGCAGCACCACTTCATTTTCTCCAGCATCAATCTGCGCATAAGAGTCATTGTGGCGAATAAGCACACCCTGGTCTCGTAAATGATAGCTCAGTGCATCGGTAATCTCGGTATCCAGGAATGACAACAGGCTGGAGCGGGTATTGATCAGGTTTACCCGCAAATCCAGGTTGGCAAAGATCGATGCGTATTCACAGCCGATCACACCTGCGCCATAGATGGTGATGCTTGCCGGCGTATACTCCAGTCGTAGAATTTTGTCACTGTCCAGCACCCGCGGATGGTTGAAGTCTACGTCATCGGGGTGATAGGGAGTGGAGCCGGTTGCGATGACAAAATGTTCCGCCTGCAGCTGCTCGGTGCTGCCGTTATCCTGGCGTACTGTCAGCGTATGCTCATCATCAAAACTGGCAAAACCATGCACCGTGGTGACCTGGTTTCTGGGATAGTAACGGTTGCGTAAGCGCACCTGTGCGGTGCTGACATTGCGCGCCTCCGCCAGCAGATCCGGGTAGGTTACATCCATATGCCCCAGGGTATGCTCGAACAGTGGATGGTGGCGGTAATCCGCCAGCAGTTGCACGCAGTGGCGCAAAGCCTTGCTCGGAATGGTGCCCCAGTGCGTACTACCACCGCCCAGTTGGTGATAGGCTTCCACGACTGCCACCCGCTTGCCGCTCTTGGCCAGGCGCATGGCTGCACCGTCTCCGCCGGGGCCGCTGCCGATGACCACGACATCAAATTTTTGCACCTGATGATCTCCTGTATAGTTGTACGACAAAGAGTGATGTGACAGGGTAATCATGAAGGATACACTGGATCGGATTGTTTCAGAAGCAGGGCATATTATCCTCGGCAAGGAGCAGGCTATCCGCATGGCATTGACCTGCCTGCTGGCGCGCGGGCATCTGTTGATCGAGGATCTTCCCGGGGTTGGCAAGACGGTTCTTGCGCATACCCTGGCGAAACTGCTGGGGCTGGATTATCAGCGCATCCAGTTCACCAGCGATCTGCTGCCGGCGGATATTATCGGTGTTTCGATTTTTGATCGTAACGACAGCCTGTTTCGTTTTCATCCGGGACCGGTATTCTCCCAGTTGCTGCTGGCTGATGAGATCAATCGCGCCACCCCGAGAGCGCAGAGTGCCTTGCTGGAAGCGATGGAGGAGAGGCAGGTGACTGTCGAAGGTCAGACACGCCCTCTGCCCGAGCCATTTTTCGTCATTGCGACACAGAATCCCTCTCATCAGGTGGGGACATTTCCACTGCCGGAATCACAGCTTGACCGTTTTTTGATGCGTATTCACATCGGCTATCCGGATGCGCGCGCCGAGCGGGAACTGCTTGCCGGAAGGGACCGCTACGAGATGCTTGACGAACTGCAACCGCTGCTTGCCAATGGTGAGTTGCAGCGTCTCCAGCAGGAGGTTGGCAAGGTGCATGTTTCCGCTGCGTTGCTGGACTATATTCAGGCGCTGCTCGAACACAGCCGCAACAGTTCCGATTTTGCCCAGGGGCTTTCGCCGAGAGCAGGTCTGGCAATCATCCACAGCGCCCGCGCCCGGGCCTTGATGGATGGGCGTCATCATGTGTTGCCGGAAGATGTACAAACGATACTTCCCGCCACCACGGCGCACCGTCTCCAAGGCGGCGACGACACCGGCGTCAGTGAAGGAACCGAGCTGGCGAGGCTGCTGTTGCACTCCGTAGCGATTCCCTGAAAGCATCCATGGCTCTCTCTTTTCCATACCGGAAATGCCGTGCAGACAAGAGTGGAGTCGCACACATTACTGCGCGCAAAATCTATATACTCCCCACCCGCTACGGCCTTCTCTATGGGCTGCTGGTGTTTCTGATTTTGCTGATCTCGGTCAACTATGCAAACAACCCGGGCTTCCTGCTCACTTTTCTGCTGGCTGGATTGGGGGTCGTGGCGATGCTTCACACCTGGAGAAACCTGGTGAATCTGCGTCTGTCGCCGGGCAGGGCAGCTGCGGTATTTGCCGGTCAGCCCGCCGCTTTTGAGATACGGCTGCACAACAGCAGACGGAGTGAACGGCCGAATATCAGATTGCGGCTGCCCGCCGATGAAGAGGTGGAGAGTGATCTGCCGGCAGCGACGACACAAAGCCTGACTCTGCATACCCGCGCTACCCGGCGTGGCCGCCAGCCGTTGCCGCGATTTCGGCTTTCCACGCACTATCCACTCGGGTTGTTGCGCGCCTGGTGTTATATCGACCTGGAGATGAATTTGCTGGTCTATCCCGCACCGGGTTCAGCAATGCCGCTGAAAGGAGATGAGGATCACGACAGTGATGTTCACCAGCAGGCGAATTCCGGCAGCAGCAGCGGCAGCGATGATTTTATCGGCCTGCGTCAGTATCGTGAGGGTGATACGCTCAAGCAGATCAACTGGAAGATCTATGCGCGCGAGCAGGGGTTGCACACCAACCTGTTCACTGTCTCCAGCGTCCGGCGCCACTGGCTGGAGTGGGATTCCCTGCCGGGCATGGGGAGGGAGGAGCGCCTCAGCACCCTCTGCCGGGGTGTTGTGGATGCCAGTGAACTGCAGCATGAGTATGGTCTGAGACTGCCCGGAGTGGAGATCGAACCGGCAAGCGGCGAGAGCCACCG
>JAIVTC010000095.1:0-5074 GCA_048629055.1 Candidatus Bathyarchaeota archaeon | reverse complement strand
TGACCGCTCCTACGATCTGTTTTGGCGCCGGTAGAATTATTGTGATGAGATGATGATAAATACAAGAGAAGCAGAGAATAACGCGCTGGAGACGGCGCAGCATCCCGACAAACTCAAGCGGGTGGTGATCGAGCCCCTGACTCGCGTAGAGGGACATGGCAAAGTCACTCTGCTGCTGGATGATGACAATCACGTCAAACAGGCGCGGCTGCACATCGTCGAGTTCCGTGGTTTCGAGAAGTTTATCCAGGGGCGTCCCTACTGGGAGTTGCCGGTGATTGTGCAGCGCCTGTGCGGCATCTGCCCGGTAAGTCATCACCTGGCGGCCGCCAAGGCGACCGATCAGCTGATCGGAGTGAAATCACTCACGCCGACAGCAGAGAAGGTGAGGCGCCTGATGCATCTTGGCCAGGTGCTGCAATCCCATGCGCTGCACTTTTTTCATCTCTCGTCCCCGGACCTGCTGTTCGGTTATGACGATGCCGTTGCGCATCGCAATATTGTCGGTGTACTCGCCGACTACCCGGAGATAGCAACCCAGGGTGTAATGTTGAGGAAATTCGGCCAGGAGGTGATACGCATCACATCCGGCAAGCGGGTGCATGGAACCGGCGCCATTCCCGGCGGCGTCAACAAATCGCTTAGCAGCGAGGAGCGGGACTATCTGCTGTCCGATGCCGATCAGGTGATTGAGTGGGGAGAGGCCGCAGTGGCTCTGACAAAGCGGCTGTTTATGCAGGATCTGGATCATAACCGCAACTTTGCACTCATCGATACCAATATGCTGAGCCTCACGCGCGCCGATGGCGCCATGGATCTCTACCATGGCGGCTTGAGGCTCAAGGATGCAGCCGGCAAGATCGTGATCGATAACCTTGACTACCTCGGATATGGCGAGCATATCCATGAGCAGGTCAAATCCTGGAGCTACATGAAGTTCCCATTTATTACGGGGCTGGGGCCGGAACATGGCTCCTACCGGGTTGGACCGCTTGCCCGGGTGAACAACTGTGACTTCATCGACACGCCGCTTGCCGAGGCTGCGCGGCTCGAATTCCGGGCACTGGCAGAGGGAGGGCTGGTGCAGTCGACGCTGGCTTATCACTGGGCGCGCATGGTCGAGCTGCTCTATTGTGCTGAAGGCATCCGCGATCTGCTGCATGACCCCGACCTGATGGGGAGTGAACTGCGTCTTCGCGGTGAGATGCAGCACACCGGCATCGGTGTGCTCGAGGCGCCCCGCGGCACCCTGTTCCATCACTATGAGATCGATGACGACGGTCTGGTCACCAGGGCGAATCTGATCGTTTCCACGACGAATAACAACAACGCCATGAACCAGTCGATTCGGCGCGTTGCACTGGATCAGCTGGATGGGCGTGAACTGACGGAACCGCTGCTGAATAACATCGAGGTGGCGATTCGCGCCTATGATCCCTGTCTCTCCTGCGCCACCCATGCGCTGGGAAAAATGCCGCTGGAGGTGCAGCTTGTGGATGAGAGTGGAGAGGTGATCGATCGCCTCTTCAGGAATTCACAGGGAGTGGTTGGTGTGTGTTGATCACAAGCCCGTGCTGCTGCTGGGTTACGGAAATCCTTCGCGTGGTGATGATGGCCTGGGGCCTGCGCTGCTCGAGATGATCGAAGAACAACGGGTGCTGGAGAGGGTGCCGGACATCTTTGATGCGTTCACCGATTATCAGCTGCAGATCGAACACGCACTGGATATGCAGCAGCGCCAGCTGGTGGTTTTCATCGATGCCAGTCTCTCTGCAACAGCGCCTTTCGATTATTCACGCCTCGAGCCATGCAGGGACAATAGCTATACCTCCCATGCCATGTCACCGTCTGCGCTGTTGGCAGTCTATGAACAGGTTTGTGACGATCCGCTGCCGGATGCATATCTGCTTGGCATCCCCGCTTATCAATTTGATCTGGGAACATCGATTACCGCGCAGGCACGCAAACATCTCGGCAAGGCAAGGGATTTTGTTCGAGAGCTGCTTTTGCAATATTCGTAGGAGCGGTCTTCTGACCGCGATTTCCCGGCTGTCAGCGCGATCCCTGTTCATTGCGGCCAGAAGGCGGTTCTTACGATATGCTCTCCACGCTGATTGTCTGTAAAATGGCATCATCAATTACTGGAAATAATTACATAGATGAAAAACAAGATAGACGCCACAGTGACATTCTCATTCAAAGGTGAAACATACACTCTATCGTCGACCATCGACCTCGATGCGTTGATGGTACAGAGTGGCAGTTTGCTGCATCTCTATGCTCTGCTGGCGAGGGAAAATGGAATCGACACATACTCCTACCTGTATGAGGTGATGGAGCAATCGCCAATCAGGTTTGTCAATGCGCAGGGTTCTGTTGCAGATTTTGTCGATAATGAAGTTCTTGATGTTGAGGGTTTTCAAAAGCAGTGGCAGCAGAGCAAGGTTGTCGATCTGCTGCAGTCGATTGCATCTCGGGAGTTAAACATCGATGATCTGGAGAACCATCCTGAACTGAAAAATGCACTGCTCGAGGCTTATGATTGCGGAAAATCCGCCCGCTAGCGGAGTCGGCTGATGTATCTTCTGCAAACAGTCGGGATCGAGTGCCCATATTGTGCTGAATCGATTGAAATCGTCGTTGATGCTTCCATTGAACAGCAGCGGTATGTTGAAGATTGTTCGGTGTGCTGCAGGCCAATACATCTGGCCATTAACGTCAGTGGGAGTGGTGACATCCAGGTGCAGGCGGTTAATGAGGATGAGTGTTGAGCCTTAAACCCCTCACCCCAACCCTCTCCCGGAGGGAGAGAGGACTAGAGTCCTTGAGTGGAAATGAGTCAAATTTCAATGATCACTCTCGCAAAGCTTCCGCGTCCTGCTCACGCCCCTCACCTACATCCGTGTAGGCGAAGGCGCAAAGCTCGCCAAGAAAAACCTTTGCGGTCTTGGCGTCTTGGCGAGAGAAAAAAGTCTCTTTCATCCCTCGTCAGTCAGAAGCTTGGTCTCGCTAGTTGATTAACACATTTAAGGGGTTTGCCTATGATATACATCCATCCAGTAAAAATCGGTGTTTTGCTGCTGACTCTCTCCACACCACTCTTTGCAGATGATGTCGTGACGGTAAAGACCATAGGGCTCGAACTGGCGCGTGATCTTGTCAGTGAGAGTATCGTTGCGTGTCGCAAAATGGGTTATCAGGTGAGTGCGGTTGTGGTCGATCGTAATGGGAATTTGCGCGCAGCCCTGCGTGATGACCGGGCGTCGCGTTTTACATTGCAGATCGCCGAGGAGAAGGCCAATGCGGTGATTTTGTCAGGAACGGATTCCGGTCTGTTTCGTCAAAATCGTGGTGATATCAGGCCTGAGTTGAATCACATGGACGGCATTATTATCATGCGGGGCGGGGTGCAGATATCGGCATCCGGCAGCCGTATCGGCGCACTGGGCATCAGCGGTGCGCCCGGAGGCGAAAAGGATGAGGTCTGCGCTTTGAAAGCGATCGAGAATCTCGAGGAACGCCTGCAATTTGCGGAGTGACTCTTCTGCTTTCAGAGATGAATGCCGTTATGCTGTTGGTCTAGCCCAAGGCGCTCATATTCCGCGATCACCTGGGCGCCGAGCAGCAGGATCATGCCGGCGAATTCAAGGCTGATGAGCACCACGATCGCTGTACCCAGGGAGCCATAGACGACGTTGACCAGTGACAGGGTTGAAAAATACCACACCAGGATATGGCGCATCACTTCCCATAGAATTGCTGCTGTTACCCCGCCAACGAGGGCATGTCGAATGGAGAGATTGCCGAGGGGCATGACCAGGTAGAAGGAGGTTAACAGCAGGATTTGTCCCGTCAGGCCGATAATATAGAGTGTAACTTTGGAGATTCCCTGCAGAGACCAGGTGCTTCCAAGCAGCGACAACTCCCTGGTTTCGACGCTTGCCATGATGCCTGCTATCAATGTCATCAGAAAAAAGCCGATGCCCATCACCAGGATGTAGATATAGGGCAGGATGGCCGAAACCAGAAAGTGGCGGCGATGGATAGCGACACGATGGTGAAAGATGAATGAGATGGCGTTTTCCAGCACGGTAAATGCCATTGAGCTGAAGAACAGCAGCGCACCGACCAGCACCCAGCTGATGACATGCCTGTTGTTGAGAAATTGTGACATCTGTTCAACGATGACATCTGCATGGGCGGGTACGATCACTTCGATATTTTGTCGCAGTGTTTGCAGCAGCAGATCCGTTCCCACAAAATGAGACAGCGCCATCAGGATCAAAGTAAGCAGGGGAATGATGGAGAGCAGGGCATAGTAGGCGACAGCGCCGGAGAGCAGCAGTCCCTGGTTCGCCTTGAAGCCTTTGAGAACCTGCCACATGAATCGCAGCGGGTATTTCAGGACCTGCTTGTAAGGCGGCGGTTTGGTCACCATATATAATTACCCGGAATATCCGTAAGTTCTCAAAAAGCCCGTATGAATTTCGTCATTGCGAGGGCGACAGCGGCACTAATTTTGCCTGGAGCAAAATTGAACGCACTTTGTGCGACCCGAAGGGTAAGTCGTTGTCCAAAAATAACTTCACGATCCTGCTTGCCCTGCTGTCCATCTTCTGCGTTGCAGCAAGAGTTACATAGCCCTGCTATGCGCCCCTTGCTGCGCCTTGAATACAAACAACATTGCTGCGCGATATCGGTAAGTTATTTATGGACAACTCCTAAATTACAAGGATGTAATTTATAATCCCAAAACAGATTGCCGCCTCGCCTCCAACTCCTCGCAATGACATCTGTTTTAACAAAATGTATGCAATGCACAAAGTTATTGAGATATTGCCAATATCCTGTCCTAAAACCTAAAACCTAAAACCTAACTAACTACTGCCGATCACAAGTTCCAGTCTCTCCGGGCCGGTTAATTTGATCTCTTCCCTGGGGTCAATAGTGACTTCCACACCGATGATCTCGGGTTCGACCGGCAGTTCCCGCCCACTGCGATCCACTAGTGTTACAAGTGTGACCGAACTGGGGCGCCCGTAGTCGAAGATTTCATTGAGTGCGGCGCGAATAG